>CAZAHQ010000688.1:0-2272 GCA_964484415.1 uncultured Acidobacteriota bacterium
CCAAACCGCCAGCGACCTCGGTCAAGCCGCCTGACTCCCCATCGGGACTACGGTTGAACCTGGATCGGCTATCGACCCCCGGAGGTGCAACCAGCGATGACACGCAGCACGCTGCGAAGGCGGGTCCTGCTGCTGATGATTCAGTGGTGCGGGCTGGTGTTTGTCGCGCTGGTCCTCGCCACGCTCTGGTCGCAGCCGATCTATCGGCGGCAGGTGACCTCGGAACGGCTGCTGTTGGTCCGTTCGATTGCGCAGGCGGTCGACATGTCGGTCGGGACCACGCGGCAAGCGTTGGGACGACTGGCGATGGACCTCCCCTCGCTCGATGCGGGGGCCGCGTCCTCATTGCGGGCCTTCCGGTTTCACTCCACGTTCCATCACGCCGTTTATCTGCTCTCGACGCAGGGAGTGCTGTTGGCCTCCGACCCACCGGGAGCCGTGCCGCTGTCCGTCGCGGCACTCGGTGATCGTGCCGCGGTAACGCCGCTGGTTGCGTCGGCGGATCATGGCGGGGAGCCGGTCACGGCACTGGTGCAACCGTTTCAGCGTGATGGCAGCGACTACCTTTTGGTGGCGGAGCTGGAGCCGCGGCATTCGGCGCTGAACGCGATGCTGAGCGAGCTACAGCGAGGCAGCGAGGCGCAGATCGCGATCGTTGATGCGGCCGGGATCGTGATCGCAGCAGCCGACGAAGCGCAGCTGCTCGCGCCGGTCGCGGAGGCGCCACTCTTGCGTGAGCCGCTGCGTGCGCACAAAGAGTTCGACAGCTACACCGCGCTCGCCGCCGGCGACACCGGTACGAACAGGCTCGACGACTCGCAACTCGTGGTGATGGCGCCGCTGCGATTCGCCCCGTGGGGGGTGCTCTTGCGTCAACCCGAACAGAGTGCCTTCGCGGCCTACCACCGACTGCAGCGTGGATTTCTGTTCGCCATCATCGCGCTGGCGCTGGCCGGTGTGGTTCTGGCACGCAGTGTTTCGCGCGCCGTGATCAAACCACTGCAGGCATTGTCACGCCAGGCTCAACATCTGCGCAGCGGTGACTTGGAGGCACCAATCTCCGCCCGCGGTGTGTTCGAGATCGAACTGCTGGCCGGGACGTTGGACGAGGCACGAAAGCGATTGGGTGCGACGCTGACCTCGCTCGAAGGACTCAATCGCGACCTGGAACAACAGGTCGTGCACCGCACGGAGCGGCTGGCGGCGCAAACCGAAAACCTCAAGTTGTTGCATCGAGTCGCACAAGTCTCGCTGCGACGCCCCGACCCCGAACGGCTGGTGCCCGAGATACTCCGCCTGATCGCCGAGCACCATCGATTGCCTTCGACCGTGTTGGTTCACACGCCCGCTGACGGTGCTGCGAGCGTCTACATCCATCCCGACCCCGCCGCAGCACCGTGGGCGCAGAGCGGTCAGACCGCTCCGGCCGGTTGGATGATGCGCCCCTTGGAGCATCGCGGTGTGGTGATCGCTCAGCTCTATCTTCCGGATCAGGTCAAACTCGAACCACAGGTAATGGAAGCGTTGGAATCACAGTTGGCGCTGTCCTTGGCCGGCGGTCAGTTGTGGAAACGCACGATCGAACACGAGGCCCAACAGCGCGTGCTGGTGCGGCGGCTGATGGATGCCGGCGAAGAGGAGCGTCGACGGATTGCGCGCGAGCTGCATGACGAGATCTCGCAGCTGTTGACGCTGATCCAGCTTTCGATCGATCAGATTCCGGGCGGTGACGCTGCGATCGCACGCGCCAAGGACCTGCTGAAGAAGACACAGCACGATGTGCATCGGATCATCTACGATCTACGCCCCTCACAGATCGACGACCTGGGCTTGCCGGCAGCACTGCAGGCCCACGCCAGAAGCCATCTCATCGCGCACGGCTTGCAGGTCAATCTGGAAATCGACGAGACGCTCCATCCCTCTGCGGAGGTCGCGATCACCGTGTTTCGTATCTTCCAGGAGGTGGTGACCAACATCCTGCGTCATGCGCAGGCTCAGCAGGTCTCGGTGGAGTTGTACGAGAACGCCGGACGCCTGGTGTTGACCGTCGAGGATGACGGTATCGGTTTCAATCCCGCTGCTCGCGGGGAAGGGGTCGGGCTGGTCGGGATGCGCGAGCGCGCCGGCCTGGTGGGCGCCACGCTGCGCGTCGATAGTGAACCGGGTGAGGGGACGCAGGTCGTCCTGGAGGTTCCACATCAACCATGATCCGCATCCTGCTGGTCGATGATCACGATCTCATGCGCGAGGGTGTCAAGGCGCTCTTGGAGCG
>CAZAHQ010000689.1:0-2269 GCA_964484415.1 uncultured Acidobacteriota bacterium
GGCGCGACTGCGCGCGCTGTATGACGCGCACGCAGCGGCAGCCGCGCAGGTCGCCAAGACACTGGGTGCCGGCGAGGAGGCGTTGACCGAAGAGGACCTAGAGCGGCTTCGTAGCCTCGGCTACGTGCAATAGCCGGCAGATGTCAGCCAAGCACCTCGCGGGGCAGATCTGGGCGTACGTCAGGCTCGGAACGGCGATCGCAAGGTGATCGTCGCACTCCCCACGCAGGCGCGAATAATGCTTGCTTTTTAGCGCGAACAACGGCAGGTTGCGTCCGGGTGTGAAGGGACCGGCGGATGGGGATCTGCCGGCCTCACGTATTCGGTCGCTGCTCCCAGTGCCGCGATGAAACGTGACCTGTGGAGAGCAGGCCTGAGTCAGGTGACTTCAGTTGGGAGCGCAGGCAACCCGTTGCCTGCTTGCTCCGGCCCTAGGGGTGGTGAGGGTCGTCGCCTTGCTGGCGCGAGGTGGGGGGAATTCTTGCCTTTAGGACTCACCGCGCTCTGTCTGCGGTGAAGAGGACCGTCAATGAACTCCGATCGTCGCCACTTGGGCCTGTCGTTGTATTCAGTTACCCGTATGGGGCTCGTACTTCTCGCCCTGCTTGGTGCCACAACCTCGGCGTGGGCTGAAGGCTCGTTTCAATTCGGATTGCGACAGCCGCTCACGGAGTACGGCTACACCGCAGGCAATATCCCGCGCGGTGATCGCCCGGTATTCGTCGACATCGCCAGCCTCGGCGAGACGATCAATGTCTCGATCTGCGGCACCGCCGATAGCGATACGCTCCGCGTCGAGATATACGACTCGCTGGCAACGCTCGTCGCTTCGCAGAATCTCGCCAGCTCGAACGTAACCTGCAACAATTCGATGTCGGCGCCGTTGACCAATCCGGTTCGGTTCACGCCCACCTCGACCGGCACCTATTCGATTCGCCTGTTCAACACCAGCGGCACGAAGTTCCAGTTGTATCGCTGGGATGTCACCGTGACGCCGAACGCGCTGACCAATCCAGATCCAACAGCGCGTGGCGGCCGAGTCTGGGCCTTGGATTGGTCGATCGAGGGTCTCAGCTTCAGCAAGTCGGATGCGACCGACGCCAACCTCTATGTGCTGACACCTGGAGGGTCGGGGTTCAACAACTACGTCTGGCAACTCGATCTCAACAACATGTCTGGCTTTGGCTATTCGATCATCGCCAACGAGATCGGCGTCAATCCGCCCAACTCGGGATACAGCGTCAACCAGTCTGGAAACTCTTCCACACCATTGCACCGGATCTACCTTGCGTACCCGGCCGTGGCGCTACCCGCGCCTGCCGCTCCGCCCGCGCTGAGCGGCGTGCGGTTCATCGACGACGCCGGGGTCGACAAGACGATCTCCCCGAACACGACGCCGGGAGTCCAAGACGACGGCTTCTTCGAATTCACCAGCGACGTCAGCGGGATCTATTGGATCGTGATCGATACCGATCGCGATGGCACTTATGAGGCCAGTGACCGCCGCCTCACGGGGCACTGCGTCGCCGGACTCAATCGGATCGCCTGGGATGGACGTGGACCGGGCAACTCGGTGCTCCCCGATGCGACCTACCCGACGTTCGTGCAGGTCCGCATCGGCGAATACCACTTCGTCGCACAGGACATCGAGACATCGGGTGGAGATGAGCCCGGATTGACGATTTACGAAGCGCTGAGCGACGTGGTGCTCGGCGACACGCAGGTCTATTGGGACGATCAGACATTCTTGGGCGGAACGACAACGCTTCCGGCCGGATTGCCCTCCACCACCGCGCGTCACACCTGGGGCAACTTCACCGGCACGGGATTTGGCGACAACCGCTTCATCGACACGTACGTTTACGGATCGGCTTCCGAACAAACCACCGACGCCATCATCTCCAGCAGCGATGCACCGTTGGCCGACAACGACGGCGATGGCATCGACGATTCGGTCGACCCAGACGACGACAACGACGGCATTCGCGACAGCGTCGAAGGGAATGCCGACACCGATGGCGATGGAATCAAGAACAGCTTCGACATCGATAGCGACAATGACGGCATCGTCGACAACATCGAAGCGCAGGGTGAGGTTGGCTACGTCGCTCCCAGCGGCCTGGACACCGACAATGACGGGCTCGACAACGCGTACGACACCGACAATGGCGGCAGCGCGATCACGCCGGTCAACACCGACGGCGCCGATCAACCCGATTACCTCGACCTGGACTCCGACAACGACACTGTGCCGGATACAACCGAAGGG
>CAZAHQ010000690.1:0-2263 GCA_964484415.1 uncultured Acidobacteriota bacterium
AACGTTCAGGGGTAGTTGACAATTTGTAGCCTAGGCTACAGTGTCGCAAGCAACGTGATGAAAACGCCCGCCGACACACCTGGACCGCCTCCGCCGCCATCTCGTTCGTTGGCAGAGGTGCACGGTACGGTACCGATCCCCAGTGGTGGTCCGTGGTGGCGCATCTGGCTGGCAGTCACCGGCCCTGCACTGATGGTTTCGGTGGGGTATATGGACCCCGGCAATTGGGCCACCGATATTGCCGGCGGCAGCCGCTACAACTACGCGCTCATCTGGGTACTGCTGCTTTCCAACTTGATGGCGGTCTTGCTGCAGAGTTTTGCCGCACGACTTGGAATCGTCCGCCGGCTCGATCTAGCCCAAGCCAACCGTGCCACCTATCACCCTGCCATCAACTTCCCTCTCTATATGCTGGCCGAAATTGCGATCACCGCGTGCGACCTGGCGGAAGTGATCGGTTCTGCAATTGCGCTTCAACTGCTGTTCGGACTTCCGCTCGCGTACGGTGTGATCCTGACGGTCCTGGACGTGCTACTGCTGTTGTTGCTCACACGATTCGGTATTCGCAAGCTGGAAGCGGTCGTCATCGCGCTCGTGGGCACGATCGGAATCGCGTTCTTCGTCGAGATTCTATTGGCTCGCCCCGAGTGGGGAATGCTGGCGCGAGGTTTTGTGCCGTCATTGCCGGACAGCCACGCGCTCTACATCGCAATCGGCATCCTCGGCGCGACGGTGATGCCGCACAACATCTATCTGCACAGCTCCCTGGTGCAGACCCGACGGATCGGAACCCAGCCGCATGAGCTGAAACGCGCGATCCGGTGGAACACCATCGACTCCGCGGTAGCGTTGAACCTCGCATTCTTGGTCAACGCGGCGATCTTGGTAATGGCGGCAGCCAACTTCTACCGGTCCGGCAATACCGATGTGGTCGAGATTCAAGACGCACACCGGCTGCTGGAGCCGATTGTCGGTACCGCTCTTGCTCCCGTGCTGTTTGCGCTGGCGTTGCTCGCCTCCGGTCAGAGTTCGACCGTGACGGGAACACTCGCCGGCCAGATCGTGATGGAGGGGTACCTCAACCTGCGGATCCGGCCCTGGCTGAGGCGACTGCTGACCCGCATGCTGGCGGTGGTCCCCGCTTTGGTCTGCATCTTCGTATTCGGCGAGTCGTCGACCGGCGGGTTGTTGGTCTTGTCGCAGGTTGTGCTCTCGCTTCAGTTGCCGTTCGCGATCATCCCGCTCCTGCACTTCGTCGCCGACCGCGAGCAGATGGGCCCATTCGCGATCGGTCCAAAGGCCAAGCTGTTGGGATGGGGCGCCGCAGCGATCATCGTCGGCTTGAATATCGCGTTGGTTCACGGAGAGGTCTCTCGACGAATGGAGGGCGCGTCCCCGATGACAGCCATCGCGGTTTATGCGCTACTTGGAGCGCTACTCGCGCTGTTGCTCTACGTGACCTTCAAGCCGCTGATCGAACGCGTCACCGGCCGGAGCCGAAAGCCGGATTTGCGCGCGATCCACGCACCGGCGCAGGCGTCGCTGGAGACACTCGAGATCCCGGCTCCCTACCAGCGCGTTGCGATCGCTCTGGACTTCAGCGGCCGTCAGCTCGAGTTGCTCGCCGGCGCGTTGCGAACGCTCGGCGACGCGCGCCCCCGCTTGATTCTGCTTCACGTGACCGAGAGCCCCGTGGCGCGAGCATTCGGCCGGTCCGCCGCCGATGCCGAGTCGGTCGATGACGCGGCGCGACTCGAACTCTACGCATCGGCCTTGCAACGCAAGGGGTTCGAGGTGGAGACCCGACTGGGGAGCGGCGATCAAGTGCTCGAACTGGCGCGACTCGTCGCCGAATCTCAGGCGGATCTCGTGATCCTCGGTGGGCACGGACACCGCGGTTTCAAGGACTGGCTGCATGGCACCACCGCGGACAGGCTGCGTCATCGCGTCGAGGCGAGCGTCTTGGTCGTGCCGCTCGGCAGCAAAACCTGATAGTTGACCACCACCTGAAACCGGAATCTGCTAACACGCGTCGCCGCTGGGACGTGACACAGACCAAGGTCGAGGCGTAATCTCGCGGCGCTGTGCAGCGAATCGCGGTCTTGACAGTTCTTTCACTGGCGGTCGCCGGACTCTCTCTGGCGGCGGTTCCTTTGCCGTCCGACCTTACGATCCAAGTCCTGTCACGTACGCTGCAGCCAGGCGAGCCGGTGCGGATCGTCGTAAGCGGATCGGCCGCACTCGACAACGTGCAAGGTCGATG
>CAZAHQ010000691.1:0-2259 GCA_964484415.1 uncultured Acidobacteriota bacterium
TACGCCGCGCGACAATCCGGTCGTTGATTTGGCATGGAGTATCGACACCCTGAATTTCCAAGGTGGGTCCAGCCTATCGCTCAGCGGCCAGCCGCTGACCATTGCCGGGAATGTCACCAATGCGAGTTTTGGGACCGCCACGATTAACAACGATGTGATTGTGGGAACGCCGGCGCAATCGGCGACTTGGCTGGCGTCGAGCGGCCCGCTGACTTTCAACGGCGCCATCAGCGGAACGAAAACGAATTTCTTCTTGGAAGGGTTGGAGACAATTACGTTTGATGGTACGGCGGTCAACACGTTCTCGGGCGAAATCAGATTCCGAAACGGAACGCTTGTTCTATCGAGATCGTCGGCAAACGGCGCCATCGCCAGTGACTTGTCGATCGGTAACTTGTCGGGAGACACGGCATCCGTACGGTGGGACGCATCCGAGCAAATGAGCCAGGCGGCCGGGGTATTGCTGCGCGTGAACGAAACGGGAACTGCCAATCTCAACGGCAAGTTGGAAACGCTCGACAATTTGCAAGTCAGCGGGCTCGTCACGAGCAACGGCGGCAAGCTCACGGTGCTGAGCGAAGTTAACTTCGGCCGTGGAACGATTGACATGGGCAGCGGCGAAGTGGTGCTCCCGCCGTTGGTTACCAAGTCGGCCGCTAACGCCCAGGGGACGATCAATAGCAGCCTCGTGCGTCTGGCCACGCCCGCGACCGAGTTTCGCTTAATTGATGTCGGCGTGCCGGTCGAGTTGGAGATCAATGCTACGATCGCCGATAGCGCTTCCGGGGCGTCACAATTCGTTAAGAGCTTTGATGATAGCGCAGTACGTCTGACAGGCGCCAACACGTACACGGGCGGCACGGTAATTCAACGGGGAACCTTGCGCGTGGATAATACGACGGGCTCGGCCACGGGTACCGCTGGGGTTATCGTCCAAGCGCTCGGTCGACTGGAAGGCGACGGCGCCGTGAGTGGCAGCGTGCTGGTTGCCAGTAATGGAGTATTCGCACCTGGCTCGTCCATCGGGAGCCTGGCGACCGGGCCGCTGACGCTTTTCGCAGGCTCGCAATCGCAGTTTCAAATCAACGGCACGACCCAAGGCTCCGATTTTGATTTTGCCAGCGTGGCGGGGGTGGCCAACCTCGGCGGCGAACTTCGAGTCACGTTGCAGAACATTGGAATCCCCGCGCTGGGTGCGCAAACTCTTGCGATTCTTTCAGCAACGTCGATTACCGGCAGTTTTTCCAACGTCGCCAACGGGTCGCGGCTGATGGTCGAAGAAGGGTTCGGTTCGTTCCTAGTGAGCTACGGCGCCGGCAGCCAGTTCAACGATAATGAAGTTGTCCTATCCGCGTTTCAATTCAGTGGCGACTACAACAACAATGGCACCGTCGACGCGGCCGACTACGTGCTGTGGCGCAATGGCGGGCCGCTGCAGAATGATGCAACTCCCGGAGTGCAGCCAGCTGATTACGACGTTTGGAAGGCCAACTTCGGCAAAGTGCTCGGTAGCGGCGCGGTCGCCATTGCAAATTCCGCCGTGCCCGAACCGGCGACCTACGTGCTGCTGATGTTTGCGGCGGCTGGCTTAGGTCTCCGGCGAGGCCGGGTCGCGTAACGAAGTCGATCAACTCGTTAACGCGTGACAGTGCCGTTGATCGACCGTTTTTCAACGGCCTGCGTCTTCGTGCCTGCCGCCTGACGTGACGCAAACCCTTCGCTAAGCGGTGATGCCCGAACCAGTTCGAGGATTGCCACTACGAATGACCGACGCTGCCGGCGAATTCGAGGGAAAGCCGCATCGATTCTTGCTTCAAACGAGAAACTGGACACTATCGGAGAGGCGTAGCGGTGTGTTTCTAGCAAGTGTAAAAGGCGTTAACCGATGACAGTTCCCAAATTGCGGTGGCGTGCGTGTTGGTGCGTGCTCGGGTGCGCGTTCCTGGGCGCGCATGCCAAGGCACTGGCGTTGGATCCGCCCTTTGGCGGAACGGTGTGGGTCGACAAGGACATCATTCTACCGAGCGAATGGACGGCGTACCAATTATTGAGCTACAGCGGAATCGCCGAGCGGTTCGTATACGACCGGCGCGACAATGTTTATTTGATGAGGCAGATGCACATCTTCGACGCTACGTATGCCGATGCGCCGGAAATCGAAGTGCAGGTGAACAGCAACGACTTTTCGACCAGTATTGCGGCGCAGTACGCGGCCAGTTACGCCGAGATGGTTGGCCGATTGCCGACGCCCTTGCGTGC
>CAZAHQ010000692.1:0-2258 GCA_964484415.1 uncultured Acidobacteriota bacterium
CCGACGTCGTCGTGGTGAGCTCCGCAGTTGCTGCCGACAACCCCGAGCGCGTCGAAGCACAGCGCCAGCGGATCCCTGTGATTCCGCGGGCTGAGATGCTGGGCGAATTGATGCGCTTGAAGTACGGCGTTGCGGTTGCCGGATCTCACGGCAAAACGTCGACAACCTCGATGATCGCCACGCTGTTGTCGCGCTGCGGCCTCGACCCGACGGCAGTGATTGGTGGGCGGCTCGGCGTGTTGGGGAGCAATGCCAAGTTGGGCAGCGGGCACCTGATGATCGCCGAAGCGGATGAGAGCGATGGTTCGTTCCTGAAACTCTATCCAAGCCTGGCGATCGTGACCGGCGTCGATCACGAACATCTCGAGAATTTTGGCGGTAAGTACGAGACGTTGCTGGAAGCGTTCCTGCGATTCTTGGGGCGCGTGCCGTTCTACGGGGCGGTCGTCGCGTGTGCTGACGATGCGGGTGTGCAACGACTACTACCACAGGTTCCGCGGCGAATTCTGACCTACGGCTTGCAACCCGGCGCCGACTACACCGCGGTCGAGATCCAGCCGGATGGGTTCTCGGTTGGCTACACGCTCCAGCGCAGCGGCGAAGCGATCACGCGCGTGCGGTTGATGACGCCCGGAAGGCACCAGGTACAAAACTCGCTGGCAGCGCTGGCAGTCGCCGATGAATTGGGGCTGTCGCTGCGCGTTGCTGCGGCGGCGCTAGAAGAGTTTCACGGGGCTGACCGACGCATGCAGCGCAAGGGTGAAGCCCGCGGCGTGCTTGTGGTCGACGACTACGGGCACCACCCGCGCGAGATCGCAGCAACGCTCCTAGCCTTGCGTGAGGCCGTCGGCTCGCGCCGCATCGTGGTTTTGTTTCAACCGCATCGCTTTACGCGCCTGGCAGCGCTCATGAGAGAGTTCGCCGCGTGCTTCGAGCGTGCCGACGCTCTGGTGCTCAGCGATGTGTATGCGGCGCATGAGGCACCGATTCCCGGTGTGGATGCCGCCACCTTGGCGAGCATGGTCCGCCAGCACGGCCCCGCCAATGTGGTTCACGCCGGCTCGCTCGAGCAGGCCACGCAGCATCTCATCCAGATCCTCGAGCGCGGTGATGTCGCACTCACTCTTGGCGCCGGCAGTGTAGGAAAGACAGGCGACACGATCTTGGCGGCACTCGGGCGCATGAAGGAGCCGGCATGAGTGCCGCGCGCGAAATGCGCTCTGAGTTCGACTACGAGGCACTCGCCGCCGATCTGCACGTGCCTGCGCGTGCGGAGGTGTTGCTCTCTGAGTACACCACCCTGAAGGTCGGAGGGCCTGCTGCCTGGTTCTTCGAACCGCGCACGAGCGGTGAAGCGGCGGCTCTCTTCGCGGCGCTGTGTGAGGGTCCGTTACCGGTCCGCGTCCTGGGCGGCGGCAGCAATCTGATCGTTGCCGATCGCGGAGTGCGTGCTGCAGTGGTCCACACCGGGCGGATGCATGCCGAGGCGCAGCGACAAAGCGATCTCTTTGTGCGCGTGCCGGCCGGCGTGCCTGTGCCTGGGTTGGCGCGTTGGGCACAGCGCCAGGGGCTGGCTGGACTGGAGTTTGCCGAAGGAATCCCGGCACAGGTCGGCGGTGCCATTCGCATGAACGCCGGCGCCAACGGCAGTTGGTTCGGTGAGATCTGCTGCGATGTCGCCGTGGTTGGACCGAGCGGTGTCGTCGAGCATCGCCGGGTTACATCGTCCGACTTCTCGTACCGCGACAGCTTCGTCGCTCGCGAACGGTTGTTTGTCTTGGAGGCGGTGTTGCGGCTCGGAGCCGACGACCCAGCCGAGATCAAGCAGCGCTTGGTGCGATATCGCGATCGTCGGCGCGCCTCGCAACCGCTGCAAGATCGCTCCGCGGGTTGTGCTTTTGCCAATTGGTCCGATCTGTCGGCCGGCAAGCTCATCGAGCAGCTCGGATTGAAAGGGATGTCGATCGGTGACGCCGAGGTGTCTCCCGTACACGGGAACTTCATCGTCAACCGCGGCAATGCCACGGCACACGACGTGCTTACGTTGATCGATACCGTAAGAGAGACCATGGAGCGCGAATCGGGACGAGTCGCGCGGATCGAAGTCGAGATTTGGAGGGATGAGTCGTGATCGATCTATCCGCACTGCGACGCCTGCGCGGCAAGCGTAAGCGGCGCTCGCCGGTACGACCAGCACGGTGGATTCTCGCCGCCAAGCTTGTCGCCGCCGTCGCTGTCGCCGCGTCGGTCTGTTTCGC
>CAZAHQ010000693.1:0-2238 GCA_964484415.1 uncultured Acidobacteriota bacterium
CATCGTGTGACCTGGGACTTGCGCTACCCACCGTCGCTCTCGGCGCAGAGCATCGTCGCCAACGACGAGGGCGCACTTCCGTCGGGCCCGCTGGCTGTGCCGGGCAACTACACCGTTTCACTCGAGAAGCGGGTCAACGGTCAACTGACGGCGTTGTCGGCAGCGCAGAGTTTCCGTGTGACATCGCTCGACTTGGCCACGCTGGGCGCGCAGGACAAGGCGGCGCGGTTGGCGTTCGAGCGCCAACTCGGCGCGCTGCAACGTGCCGTGTTCGGTGCGGGCGACGCACTCGATGAAGCGCGCGGCAAGCTGACACTCATCAAACGAGCGCTCGGCGAAACTCCGGACGCCCCGGAAGCACTCGGTGTGGAAGCGCGACGGCTGGAGACAGTGCTCTCTGATCTCGAGGTCGAGTTGCGCGGCGACAGCGTGGTGGCGGCACGCAACGAACCGACACCTCCCTCGATCACCGATCGTGTCGTGCGGGCGGTCTATTCGTTGCTCAACTCCACCGCCGCGCCGACACAAACGCAACGCAAGGCGTACGATCTGGCGAGCGATGCGTTCAAGCCGGTGTTGGCGAAGCTCCAACGAGTCGTCGAAACCGATCTGGACAAACTCGACGCTGAGCTGGAAAAGCTGGGGGCGCCGCATACGCCGGGCCGCGTCCCACGCTACTGAGTAAGGTCCCGCGCATCGGCCGGCCCAGAGCCTGCGGGTTGGGGCCGGCCCCTGCTTCCATCCGGCCGACTTTGCGTCTAGGCTGCTCGGGCGTTGCTGTCGACGAGGAGGATGACGCATGCGGCTGACGTGGACTCTCGCGCTGTTGGTCAGTTCATTCGTGGTGGCACCGGCACTGGCCCAGAAGCCGAATGTCGTTGGTCAGTTCGAGCCGCTCAGCCTCGAGTCCCCTCATCCTTATCCGCCGGTCACGACCGTTGCCGTGGGACAAGAAGTCTTCTTCCCTGGGGCCACCTACGTGCGTGTGCATTTCAGCAAGTTTCAACTCGCCGATGGAGACTGGCTGGAAATCTCCAACATGGCGCGCACGGAACTGTATCGCTATCAAGGCAAGGGGCCGCATGACTCGGGTGAGTTTTGGGCCAACACGATCCTCGGCGAGTCGGCGTTGATCACGCTGTACGCACCGCGGGGCGGCGGCTTCGGCTTCGTCGTCGATGGTGCAGGCCGCGGCATCGTCCCGCTGGACGGCACCGGACCACAGCCGGAGAGCGTCTGTGGAACGCAGGACTGGAAAGACGCCAAATGCTACGAGACCTCGCGTCCCACCGAATACGCGCGCGGTCGTGGATCGGCCTTGGCGCTGATCGGCTGCTGCTCGAGTTGCACCGCGTTCAAGGTCAGCGACAGCGGCCAATTCATGACCAACAACCACTGCACCTCCTCGACTAGCGGGGTGCAGTCGACCGAGTTGCGACTCGAGTATCAGTTGCCGGGATGCGCCAGCGGCACGGCTGCCTACACGTCATCGGTGATGGGCAGTCAGATGCTCAAGACCGACGCCACATTGGACTACACGCTGTTCACGACCACCGGCAGTAGCAGCACGATTCCATGTCTCGAACTCGATCCGCGGCTGCCGCCGGTCGGTGAGCGCCTTTACCTTGCCGGACATCCCAACGGCGGTCCGAAGAAGCTATCGGTCGAGAGCGATCAGAACGCCGGCGGACTCTGCGCTGTCGATCGATCGCCGTACGCCGGCAACGGCGCCGACACCGATGTCGGCTACTACTGCGACACCATTGGCGGCTCCTCCGGATCACCCGTGGTGTCGGGATCGACCAACAAGGTGGTAGCGCTGCATCACTTCGGTGGCTGCCTCAATTCCGGCGTGCGGATCGATCGGATCTATCCGCAGATCTCGTCGCTGTTGGGCTCATGCAACGGTGGAGGTGGCGGCCCGGTCTGCGGCAACGGGAGTTGCGAGGCGACCGAATCCAAGTGCAACTGCTCGTCTGATTGCGGCCTCCCGCCCACAACCGAAGCCGGCCTTTGCAGCAACTTGCTCGACGACGACTGCGATAGCCTCACCGATTGCACGGACCCCAACTGCGCAGGCGATCCCGCCTGTCCAGCCTGCAAAGCGATCGGCCAGACCTGCACGCTCAACCGCGATTGTTGCAGTCGACGCTGCAGCGGCGCGCTCGGCCGCAAGACCTGCCGCTAGTGTCCTGTCTCTAACGCTTCTTTACAATGGCTGATCTTGCGCATGATCTT
>CAZAHQ010000694.1:0-2236 GCA_964484415.1 uncultured Acidobacteriota bacterium
AACGATTCCTTGCAACTGATACTCGACCGGGTCTTCGATGGTGATGATCTTGTCTTCCGTGTTGTAGATCTCGGACAACGCGGCGTACAAGGTGGTGGTTTTACCCGAGCCGGTGGGGCCTGTGACCAGGAACATGCCGTACGGTTCGCGGATGAACTTGCGGACTTTCTTGAGCAGATCCTCCTCGAACCCACAGACATTCAGAGACAGCGACTTGAACTTCTCCGACGCTGACTCCTTGTCCAGGATTCGAATCACGCAATCCTCGCCGTGCGCCGTCGGAATGATGCTGACTCGGAAGTCGACAGTTCGTCCCTTGATCCGCAGCTTGAATCGTCCGTCCTGAGGAACCCGCTTCTCCGAGATGTCCAACTCCGACATGACCTTGATGCGCGAGATGATCGCCTGATGAAATCGCTTGTCGATTGGCTCCATGGCTTGATACAGAACGCCGTCGATGCGGTACTTGATCATCACGTCGCGCTCGCGCGACTCGACATGGATGTCGGAGGTTCGTCGTTGCAGAGCGTTGAAGATGGTGGAGTCGACGAGCTTGACGATCGGGCTTTGATCGGCGGTGATTCGCTCGATCGACAGCACCTCCTCGCCTTCCTCGTCTTCGCGAACTACCTGAATTCTCAACTCTTCGGTCGCCTCGTCCAACACTCGCTGCGACGACTCGGAGCGTTTGAGTAACTCCTGGATCGCCGAACGTGTGCCGACCGCGATATCGACCGGCTGCCCGAGTAACAGCTCGAGCTCGTCGATCATCAGCACGTCGGTCGGGTCCGCCACGCAGATCGTGATTCCGTTTTCCCCACGGCGGTACGGCACGAAGTGGTAGCGAAACATCAGATCGACCGGGATCGAACTGAACAACTCGTGATCGATCTCGAAATTCTGCAAGTTCACGAACGGCACGCCGAGCCGGTCGGCGCGCATCCGTGCATCGACCTCCTCGTTGATCAGATCGGTGACGCCTTCAGCGCCGCCTGGCAGGGGGCTGGACAACCCGGTGTCGCTCATCGAAACGCTGCTCCTATCCTGCTGTGGAGGTCGATGAGTAGACCTGCAGCAGCGGGTAGTAGATGGCAAACAGGATCGTGCCGACCATCAAAGCCATCATCACCAACATCACAGGCTCGACCAAGGAAGTGAGCGTCTGCAGCTCGTGTTCGATCTCCTGGTCGGTGAAGTTGGCAACGTGTTCGAGCATGTCGGCCACGGTTCCCGAACTCTCTCCAACCTTGACCATTTCGATCATCATTTCGGGAAACAGATGCGTGTCCTCGAGCGAACTCCACAATGCTGCACCTTCGCGCACCTTGCCGGTGAGCTCTCGGGTGGCATCGGCGTAGAGCGGGGTCCCAATCGCGCGCCCGACAACGTCGAGGCAGGTCACGAGCGGGATACCACCGGCCACCAGTGTGGAGAGCGTTCGAGCGTAACGTGTGACGACGAACTTGCGGGCCAACGACCCAACCAAGGGGATGCGATAGGTGATTCGCTCCCAGCCACGTTGGCCGTTGGGCGTGCGCTTCCACACGAAAAACCCGATGCCGCTTGCCACGATCGCCAGGATCCAGATGTACCACTGGTCACGCAGCAGATTGGATGTGCCGATCAACGTCTTGGTGATCCAGGGTAGTTCCTTGCCGAAGCCCTTGAAGAAGTCCTCGAATTTCGGCAGAACGTAGATCAACAGGATCGCCACCACGCCGGTTGCGACGAATCCCAGGATCAGCGGGTATGTCAGTGCCGCGATGACTTTTCGGCGCACGGACAGCAGCGTGCGGGAATAGTTGACGTAGCGGAGGATCACGGTCGCGATCTCACCGCTGCGTTCGCCGCTGGCGAGCGAACTGGAATAGAGCGGCGGAAACAGACCCTGCGCGGCGAATGCTTCCGAGAGCGCCTGTCCGGTGCGGACACGCTCGCGCACATCCACGAGCGCCGCCTTGAACACGGGGTTCTTGCGGCGCTCGGTAAGTAGTCCCAGTGCTTCGAGAATCGGCAACCCAGCCTTGATCAGTGCAGCCAATTCCTGATTGAAGAATAGGAACTCTTCGGTGGAGACGCGCTTCCGCCGACGGGTCAAATCGGACAGTGCTGCGCCCACCGACGAACGCTTCTGAATCGCCAGCACCAACAGGTCTTGCTTCTCAAGATCTTTGCGCAGCGTGTTGGCATCTTCAGCGCGGTAATCGCGCTCGATGATCTCGCCGGTCGGTGTCGC
>CAZAHQ010000695.1:0-2234 GCA_964484415.1 uncultured Acidobacteriota bacterium
GCGACGATTGCGTGGAATTCGTGGGACCCGCAACGGGCTCTCGAGATCTTCGACCAGACGGTGGCGATCGCACGCGAGGCGGGCGACCAGCGAATGGTTGCGTTCGCGTTGCATAACACTGGCGTGATTCGCGTGCTCTGCGGCTACTGCGCCGCCGGGTTGGAAGCGATTGACACATCGGAGCAGATGCTCGTCGACCAGCAGGAAGCGTTCTGGCGATTCAATACCAAGAACATGCGCGGCAACGCCTTGATCGCGCTGGGTCACGAGGCGGCCGCGATCCGTGAGTTCGATGCGGCGATCGAGGGAATCTCCGCCCTCTCCTCCGAGCTGGTGATCGATCACGCGCTCGAGTCGCTCGGGCTTGCGCTGCTACGACACGGCAGCTTCGATCGTGCGGCGGAGGTCGGTGAGCGGCTGATCAACGTCGCGATCGCCGCTTCAAGACCTGCTGCTCGTGTCAGCGGACTGCTGATCGCCGGACGCGCGGCGGCCGAGCTCGATGATCTGGGGACGGCCCGGGAGCACCATCGGTTGGCACTCAGCCTTGCCGAGGCGTTCGAGGAGACGCGCCAGCGTGACTTCGCGCGCATCTCGATTGCGCGCGACCTGCGACAATCGGCTCGACTCGACGAGGCACGCGAGATCGCTCGACAAGCGTTCGATTCCGCGCTTCGCACCGGAAACCGCCGGCCGCTCGGTCTTGCTGGATTGGAGCTCGCCGAGATCGCGCTGATGCAGAGCCAGATACCGGAAGCACACCGTTGGCTCGACCAAGTACAAGCCTCGTTGTCGGTGCCGAGTGAAGACGCCCCGACGCGGCGCGCTGCCTTGCAGTTGCTTCGCGCGCGTAGCTACCTGGCGGAAGGCAGGCTTGATCTGACTGAACTCGAGGCGGTCGAAGCGCGTGGCTCGGTAGCTCGCTACGGACCGGCCGTACTTTGCATCCCCTTGGCCGTTTTGGAACGAGAGTTGGCCGAGGCCCAAGGCGATCGTGAGGCAGCCGAGCAGGCCCACGCGCGCGCCGCGCACGCACTCGTCACGATCGGTCAGCGAATCGCCGACCCGATGAAACGCGCCACGTTCTTGGCGCGGCCTGATGTCGCTCCCTGGTTGCAGTCGTCGCGCCCGCGTGCCGCTTACTCGCAGGCAGGCAGCCGTGCGCTCTCGCGGCTGTATGAAATCGGCCGTGCGGTTGCGTCAGAAGGGAAGCTCGATACGCTCCTGGCGCGAATCGTCGAGATCGCGATCGAAGCAGTCGGTGCCGATCGCGGCCTATTGGTGTTGCGTGAATCGACGAGCGGCGCGCTGTATGCCGCCGCTTCTCACGGGGTCGAAGAGCGCACCGCAAATGATGCGATCACGATCTCGCACAGCGTTCTCGCGCAGGCCTCGCGCGGCCGCGCGGTGTTGTCGCGGCACGCGCTGGATGATCCTCAATTGGCGCAGGCCAAGTCGGTTGCGCTGTTCGGAATCAGGTCTTTGATGTGCGTGCCGTTGACGGCCGGCAGCGAAGTGCTCGGCACGCTGTATGTCGACAGCCGCACCAACAGCGACGGTTTCGGACCGGAACAACTCGAGTTTCTGGAGGCGATCGCCGATCAAGCGGCTGTGGCGCTGTCCTATGCGCGCCTTTTGGGCCAGGTCTCGGTGGAGCGCGACCGGTTGCAACGGGCGATCGAAACCAGCCATCGGTTCGGCTCCTTGATTGCGCGCTCGAGCGTGATGCAAGACGTGTTTGCGCGGCTCGAACGGGTCGCCTCCTCGGACATCGCCGTGATCATCAGCGGCGAGTCAGGTACCGGAAAGGAGTTGGTGGCCCGCGCCCTGCACTTCAACTCACCGCGCCGCGAGCGGGCCTTCCTGAGCGAGAACTGCGCTGCGATACCGGAGCCGCTGCTCGAGAGCTTGTTGTTCGGACATGCCAAGGGAGCGTTCACGGGCGCCGACACCGATCGTCGTGGGCTGTTCGAGCTTGCCGACGGTGGCACTTTGTTTCTCGACGAGATTGGAGACATGAGCTTGGGGTTGCAGTCCAAACTCTTGCGTGTGCTGCAAGAAGGAGAGTTCCGGCCGCTCGGTCAGGAGCGGCTGGTTCACGTCGACGTGCGTGTCGTCACTGCCACGCATCGCGACCTTGCCGCGTTGGTCGAGAGCAATCAGTTTCGCCAGGACCTCTACTTCCGGCTCGCAGGGGTCACCGTGACACTTCCGCCACTGCGCGATCGACTCGA
>CAZAHQ010000696.1:0-2219 GCA_964484415.1 uncultured Acidobacteriota bacterium
TGCCGAGGGGCTCAATCGGCGCGCTCCCCGAGAAGTTGTGGGGCTGGTTTTGCAAAAGCGTTCGCACTCGCTGCTCGGCAACCTCGGCGAATTGCGGTCCCACAAGAAGCTGCAGGTCATTCTTGCTTGGGTAGTGCCAGATCGGCTCAAGTGTGAAGTCTGCGAGTGCAGTGGAAATGATCGGCTGATAAACTCCCATGCAACTCGTTGAGGCGAAAAAATTGGCGCAGACAACGAGACTAGAGTCGATCCGACCGCCTAGGGATGCATAGCTGTCCGCAGAGCGATCTAAGTCATTCCAGAGATCCATCAACGACTCGTCGATGTATTCGTCGATGGAAGCGAGAGTCCTGTCGGTCCAAGTGCGTGGCGTCATTAGGCAAAAGCACATCCGCGTCCGAGCTGTATTCCGAAACAGCCGTAGCTTGGAGAATGCTACACCGTCCTTCTTTGGAAGAAGGATCGTCCAAGCGGCTGGCAACTCGGCGCTGGTCGACGCGGGGCTCCTGAGGCGTATCAGGGAACCGTCCAATTCTGCCGCCAGCCAGGAGAGCGCACTCTCGAGTGCCAGGTTGCTCTCGAAATTGCCTTCGATAGTCATGATCGGATGATCGATATCAAATGGTCTACCGAGATGCGAAATTGCGTGAATCTCATTTTCGATGAAGGGCGCGACATCCGATTTCCGAAGTTCGTGGAAGTGTTTCACTGCAAGAGCTCGATACAACGGAGAAGCTGTCTCGCTTATCGCAAATGGAACACCGATCGGGGGCTCGGCCCCGCTCGATTGAGCCACAATCCTGGCTCGCTCCCACACCAGCGAAAACGTGGAACCGTACGTGATGGAATCGTCCGTAACCAGGATGCGTTCTGGACTGTCCCCGAGGAACGGCAACGCGCGCTCAGTGAAGACACGATCAAGCGTTGCGGAGTCTAGAAAGCCATGCTCGGCCAGCAGTTCTAGTAGCCTTGGTCCTTTGCGCGATATCGCTAAGATATGACCTTCGTGTGACTCGAGCTCGGAACACCATCGACGAAGCGGAGACTCCAGTAGACGAAGAAGCCTCGGCCGAAGGAAGGTCTTCTGCTCCGCAGTGACTTGGTCCATGAACAATCGCTCCGCGTGCCAGGAGGCAAGAATGTACATTCTGGGTTTAGGGGAAAGCAAGGGTGGCGCCAATCGCCCAATCTAGGTGTAGATATAGCAGTTAGGCATGGGCGGCGAAGGCCCCTGCAGCAAGCGCGAGCGCCAGCGCATCGAACACGTGCAGCCAGTACCGCTCCCCCGGGCGCAGCCCGAGTGCAGCTCTGGCCGGGCGCTTCGGAAGCTTCGAGTGCAACTCTTCGAATCCGAGCCTGAGCACCGCCTCGGCGGCTTGAATCTTCGTCGCTCGAGGATTCCCGACAACCAACTCCCGAATTTTCGATGGCGCGAGCTCGATGACCTTGAGATCGAGTTCAAGCGTCCGTTCATGCAGCTCCTGCGCGATGACGGAGAGCACCGCGACCCGCTTCGTCGGAACCGGCAGCGGTTCCTCGATCGCGACGATGTCGGGCTGGTACTTTGCGATGTAGCTCAACACGATGCGCTTCGCCTGACCCACGACGTCGTGCGGGCGTTCCCCATTCCGGAGCGTGTGCACGCCGTACCCCAAGAGTTCCCGGCCGCGGATGACGGCCAGCCCCATTTCCTTCGTGCCGGGATCGATTCCCAAGATGACTGGTTCCATAGTTTCGTTTTCGTTCGTGGAGTAGGTAATGGTGCCCTCCCGGTGGCTGCCCGCTGCACCGGGCTTTTCGATTCGGCTGGGAGCAGCGTGAGCAGTGGCGCTCGCGAAGGGCTGTTGACACGCCAGCGATCAGCCGCAGTTGCGGCTGCGGGAGGGCGGTTGGCCTTGGTGATGAAGTGCCAGGGCCACGGCATCGAACATGTTCTGCCAGTAGCGCTCCTTCCACCTCCGATCTTGGGTCAAGTACACGCGAAGTGCAGGATACCGGGATGCGATCGCGGTTGCGACCTCGCGCTTGGTTGCCCAGCCGTTCCCGACCAGACTCTTGCGCACGGTCTGGGGTGCGTAGTGCGCGGCGACAACCCCGTACCTCTTGGCGATCCGGCCAAGGGACGTTCCCAGACGATGCAGCCGATTGAGTGATCCGGTAGGGTGCTGGTGCGTACCTTCGAGTACGAGTGCGCGCGGCCGGTAGCCAGCAACCAGATC
>CAZAHQ010000697.1:0-2213 GCA_964484415.1 uncultured Acidobacteriota bacterium
GACCATGGGGCGATCGAAATACCGGAGCATTCTTCGATCGCCGTACGCGGATCTATGCCTTGGCGTTGCAGCCCGGGACGCGCTTTCCGTTCTTGACGATCAACGAGTTGGTTGGCGAGACGCCTGCCCCCGCAACAGCCAACGCGCCCCAAGGCACGGCGAAACGCGATGCCGCGCGCGCGCCCAAGGACAAACCGAAAGCCGCGGCGAGCGGCACCGAGACCGCGCGCCTGCCCGACATCGAGTTCGATGGGCTGGCCGACCGACTCTTCGAGGTGCCGGTTGCGGCCGGCAACTACGGCAACCTTGCCGTCGACGCGGACCGGCTTTACTGGCTCGAGCGCGACACCGCGCTAGCCACCAAGTTGCAACTCAAGAGTCTCGCGATCAACGCCAACAGTCCCGAGCCCGAGCTGTTCGCGGCCGATGTGCAAGCGTTCTCGCTATCGGCAGACGCACGCAAACTGTATTTCATGAAGTTCTCCAGCAAGGGTGCGGGGGACATGTTCATCGTCGATGTCGGGACCAAGGCGCCTGCCGATCTTTCCAAGGCGGGCGTGCGCGTCGGCGACTGGGTGCTGCCGATCGATCCAAAGGAAGAATGGCAGCAGATGTTCGACGATGCCTGGCGGATGCATCGGCAATTCGCGTTCGATCGCACGATGCGCGGGCAAGACTGGGACGCGGTGCGCCGGCAGTATCAGCCGCTGGTGGCTCGACTCACCGATCGGCGCGAACTCGACGACTTGCTGGGGCAGATGATCTCCGAGTTCGGGACGCTGCACTCGCAGGTCCGCGGCGCCGAACTGCGCGCCGAGGATGAGTCGGCGGTTGCGGCAACCTTGGGAGCGGTGCTTAAGCCCGCCGAAGACGGCGTGCGCATCGAGCACATCTACCGCACCGAGCCCGAGCTTCCGTCCGAGCGCGGGCCGCTGCAACAACCGGGCGTCGACGCGCGCGAGAACGATCTGTTGCTGGCGATCAACGGCCAGCCGGTGCGCACGACGGGCGAGGTGGCGAGTCGATTGCAGAACCAAGCGGGCCAGCAGGTCTTGCTGACGCTGCGACGTGGCCAAGCAGCGCCGCATCGCACCGTGGTCGTGCCGGTTTCGATCGATCGCGACAGCACACTGCGCTATGGCGATTGGGTCCAGTCGACGCGTGAAGCGGTCGAGCGCGCCAGCGGCGGGCGCATCGGTTACTTGCATCTGCGAGCGATGGGCTCGGGCGACATGGCGACCTTCGTGCGCGAGTTCTACGCCAACATCGATCGCGAAGGGCTGATCATCGATGTGCGCCGCAACCGTGGCGGCAGCATCGACAGTTGGGTCATCGAGAAACTACTGCGCCGCACCTGGGCCTATTGGCAGCCGCCCGGAAGTCCGCCGTACTGGAACATGCAGCAATCGTTTCGCGGACACCTCGCGGTGCTCGCCGATCAGTTGACCTACTCCGATGGCGAGACTTTCTCGGCCGGAATCGAGGCGCTTGAGCTTGGCCCCGTGATCGGCATGCGCACCGCCGGCGCCGGCGTGTGGCTCTCGGATCGAAATCGGCTCAGCGATAACGGTATGGCGCGTGTCGCCGAGTTCGGTCAGTTCGATCGCGAGGGCCGTTGGCTACTCGAGGGTCAGGGCGTCTCCCCCACGATCGAGGTCGACAACCTCCCGCTCGCAACCTACCGCGGCACGGACTCCCAACTCGACGCCGCCCTCGCGTACCTCAACTCCCTCGCCGCCAAACAACCCCTCACCGACCCCCGCACTCAACCAATCCCCCCCCGCGGCCACCCCGCCCGCTAACCCAATTCGGGGACGGTTTACCTAAAGCAGAGTTAGTCACGCGTTACTGGGGAGGGTGATGGTGAATCGGGCGCCGGCACCGGGGTGCGAGTCGACGTCGATCGTGCCGCCGTGCGCTTGGACCAGACGCTCGACGATCGCAAGGCCGAGTCCGGTGCCACGACCGCCGGTGAAGAAGGGCTCGAAGATGTGTGGGCGCATCTCGGGCGGAATGCCGCGACCATCGTCAACGACAATCAGCCGCACTGCCGCTCGATCGTCGGACCGATTCGCACGCAAACGAATCGTGCGCGCAGCACCGTGGCGTCGCGCGTTCTCGACCAAGTTCACCAACACCTGCGTGATCCGATCGCGATCGAGCGAGCAGCTCCCGGCATCCGGCGACACCTCGACCACGATCGACGACGCATC
>CAZAHQ010000698.1:0-2212 GCA_964484415.1 uncultured Acidobacteriota bacterium
CGGCCTTCAGCGTGTCGCGACGCAAGGTCACGCGATGTTCGGCACCGTCGGCGGCGATATCGCTCTTGCCGGCGATCGCGAAGGCGGCGTTATAGGCGGTGTGAATGATCTCGCTGGTTTGGGTGTTGGAAGCCACCTCCTGCGGCGTCTCCTCTTGAACACTACCGACCACGTCCACCGCTACCCCACCTTCAATGCCTGCCGACAACGCGTTGTCGTAGGCCGCCGGCTCGCCGCGTCTCATCCTGGCCATCGGCTGCGGCACGTACGGTTGCAGTAACCAACTGGCCAACACGGGCGATTCAATCCCGCGGGCTGGTGCTGCCGTCGATAACACCAGCGTCACATCGTTCCAGTCTTCACCCGTGCTCTGCGTCACGACCGCTTCCGACACCAAGTCGATCTCGGCCTTGTCGGCATCGAGCGTCGCGCGATACGCCGGTCGCCAATAGGCACCGGGTGCAACGTACGACAACTCCACCTGCAACGAGCCTGCTGCTGCCGCGCTCACATCGACCACCGCGACGCGCGAGCGAATCGAGCCTTGCGGTCGCGCCGCCTCACGCTTGGCGCGCGCGACCTTCAAGCTCTCGGCCAACGCCGGCCGCTGGGCACGCCGCTCGAGATCTTGTGTCGCCAGATCGGTGTAGCCGCTGCGCAAGAAATCGAGCATCGCTTTCATCGACAACGGATCGGGCTTGGTCGCTGCGATCGCTTCACCTTGACGCAGCGCGTTGGTCGCGCGCAACGAGTCGAGGTAGCTGCGCAGTTGATTGCTGATCGCGTCCTGCGCTTCCAGTGCGGCACCTTGTGCTTCGAGCTTCTTCACCTCGGCGTCAGCCGCTTTGTACTCAGCCGACACGTCTGCGTCGTGCGCCACCTCGCGCACCTCGACCGCGCCGATGGTCGCCGCCACTCCCTTGCCGCTAATGCGCAGCGAGTCGGCTTCGACGTTGGCGGGCACACCCTCGAACTGAATCTGCGACGCGCCCGCCGGCAGCTTGACCTCGACCTCGCGCACCACCTCGGCGCGGTCGGGATAAACAGTGACGCGCACGATCTTGCCGCCCGTGGCGGGTACGGTGGCGGCGAGCGCGACGGTGGCACTCGAGACGGTAAGTAAGCCGGCAGCGGCCAGCGCGGCACCACGTGTGATGGCTACTAATAAATACGAGAAGCCTGGGCGACTCATACGATCCTCCAAACAGGGCAGTCACTCTATCGGACAGCGCGACAGCGCGGCAGTTCCCGCCCCCACGGGGTGACCACGAAATACCTCGCGGAGGCCACGACGAACGGCCAGTTCCCGCCGCTGGACGGTCCATTCGGCGCCTGCTATAACCACGCCGCAACTCCGTTCGGGCGCTGAAGCGTCGGCCTCCCGGCCGGCGGCCAACCCCTTGATTGGCAACTACTTCCGGGGCTGTCGCCCCCCAAGGGAAAAAGAGGTCCAAACATGAATCGTTCCTCGCTGTTGCGGTTGATTGGGACCGGCCTGACCGTCCTAGTCGCCGCCCTGCTCGTGTTGTCTGCGAGCGCACCCATGGCACTCGCCCAGGAAACGGGCGCCCCGACGACCGCGCATCATGGCGGTGGCGAGGCCAGCTTGGTGCTGCCCGACATCGGCCAAGTCGAGCTGATGGGAATCAACGGCCGCGTGCTGATGTACATCGGCCTCGCGGTTTGCGGGCTCGGCTTGTTGTTCGGCATGGTGATCTACCATCGCGTGAAGAACATGGCGGTCCACAAGTCGATGCTCGACGTCTCCGAGCTGATCTACGAAACCTGCAAGACGTATCTGTTCACGCAAGGGAAGTTCTTGATGATCCTCTGGTTGTTCATCGGGGTGATCATGTTCTTCTACTTCAAGGTGGCGATGCACTTCAGCTTCGCCCGCGTGCTGATCATCTTGCTGTTCAGTTTGATTGGAATGGGCGGCAGTTACTTCGTAGCCTGGTTCGGCATCCGCATCAACACCTTCGCCAACTCGCGCACGGCGTTTGCCAGCTTGGAAGGCAAGGCGATGCCTTGCTATGCGATTCCGCTCAAGGCCGGGATGAGCATCGGGATGCTCTTGATCTCGGTCGAGCTGTTCTTGATGCTCTGCATCTTCCTGTTCGTGCCTGGTGAGTACGCCGGCTCCTGTTTCATCGGGTTTGCAATCGGCGAATCGCTGGGCGCCGCGGCGCTGCGCATCGCGGGCGGAATCTTC
>CAZAHQ010000699.1:0-2209 GCA_964484415.1 uncultured Acidobacteriota bacterium
CCGGAGAAAGATCGGCGGTGCGGCCCAGCATCAAGCGCTGGAGCATGGCGCGCGGCACGGAGGCTTCCAGGTTTTTGTCACCGGCAGCCGAGAGTCGCGAGCGCACGGTCGGCGCTTCGCCGTTGAGTGCCGATGGATGAAACAACTCGAGTGTTGCCAGCCCCGCGGGAGGTGGGGGAGGCGGAACATTCGGTGTGGGGTCCAGCGTCGGCGCGAGACTCAAATGCGTTCCGACCAGCGAGCCGCGCGCGGCATCGAAGACGTAACGAATCGCGCGTGCCTCGTCGTACCGTTCGATCGCGAACACCTTTCCGCCATCGCTGCTTGCGGCGACCAGGCGCGCGCGCGCGCCTGGTCCGTCGGATGAGTAGAGGAAGCGCTGCCCCATCGGCGTCGTGGCACTCATCGTTTCGTCGTAGTTAGGCAACGGCGCGATCGCAAACGGGAGCGTTGCCTGCTTCCAACTCTCGGGTGCGGGGGTGCGCGAGACCGTGGTGGCTGCGCCCACGATACTCAGACCTCGGCTCCCCAGTCCAAGCGCGCGCTGTTGGGAACGCTTGAGCACTTGATTCATCCCCAGATCAAGTCCTCCGATTCCTAGGCTGAGCACACGCAGCTTCTCACCCGCCGCCGCGCGCGCCTTGACGCTGCTCTTCTCGATCTCGTTGAGTGAACCGAGGACCAAACGGTGCATGCGCAGCCTCTCGGCACGAAACGCCGCGTCGTCCAACGTCGCTTCGTCCTTGGAGTTGGCGACCGCTTGCAGTTCTTTGGCGAGCGCCGCCTGATCCGGAACGTTGGGGTCGAGCGCAGCAACCGCCCGCGCAAACCGGCGTGCCGCCGGAAGCGGCCGATCTTCGATGGCGTTGAGGCGATCGAGTCCGAGCGCGACGTCGATCCGGTCGAAGATCAGAGGCGCTGCGGTGCTGCCTGCTGCAGAGGCACCGAAGGCCAGTTGTTGTGGATAGCGGCGCGGCGTCGGCTCGGCCGGTAACTCGACGGCGAGCAACAGATCGAGATCGGGAATCAGCAGCCCTTCATCGCGCGCTGCCTTGAGCCACGTAAACAGCGACAACAGACGCACCACCGAATCGAGATCAGCAAGCTCTGGAAAGGCGGCAGCGAGTTTGTCGTAGTCGGCGTTGATACCGTCGACGGTTGCCTTGGTCCAGGGAGCGACCGCGCCGGTGCTGCCGCCGGCGCGCTCCGATGCGGCCGACATGCGTACACGGCGCAGTGCGAGCAGATCGGCTTGGGGTGAAAGCGTCAGGTCGACACTGTCTGGATAAAACCACAACCGAGTCTGTTGCCCTGGCGCTTCGGCCGACTGCGGATCGGCGGCGAACCGCTCGAAATGCGTGGCGAACGAGGGTGCCTTCGAGCGCGCCTCGCCGCGCATGTCGGCCCCACGCCGCGGATCGAATCCAAGGCTGAACGTCTTGAAGCGGATATCGCACAGCAGGCTGACCAAACCCAACGATGTATCGCGCAGGCGGCCGCCGTAGTTGACGCTGGCATGTTGCGGCGCGCTGCCACGGTCGAGGCTCATGTACGGTTCGGATAACCCTCCGTGAAACACGGCACGGTAGGCGATCGCGAGATCGGCGAGCGAGACGCGCCTACCGAGCAACGACATTCCGCCCTCGCTGCCGAACAGTGTGAGCGTGCCATCGGCAGCCAAACGACCACCTTCGAGCGTGCGTGCGCCGCTGAAGAACTTCTCGAGTGCAGCGACATCCAAAGGCGGGCGGTCGCCACGCGGCGCTGCCGTCATCATCTGCACGCGGTACGGGAGGGGATCCAGGCTGAAGACGCTCCGCTCGGGGCGATGACGATAGGCGTACACGTCGATGGTGAGTGCCGAGGCGCTCCGGTTGTGTCGTGCTTCCAAACGCGCAAGATCGGCCGCCAACGGGTGGCGTAGCACGGGCCAGGCGTCCTCCCACGCGCTCTTGGTGTCGCCCTTGGCGAGCGCCGGGATGAACGCGCGCACTCGGCCTCGACCGTCGCTTTCCAAGAGATAGTGCCGCGCACGCAGCAACTCGGCCCAGGCTGGTTGTGCGCTGCCGGGTGGATACAAGCTGCCGACCTCGTGGAAGGGAGTGGCCGATAGATTCGCTTGGAAATCGAGGTAGTCAGGCATGACGAACGCGTACGGTTCGAGCCAGGGGTCGAGCAGTTGCTGCGCCGTTGGATCGCTGGGGTTCTC
>CAZAHQ010000700.1:0-2206 GCA_964484415.1 uncultured Acidobacteriota bacterium
ATGGGCAGCCTGACCGTCGTCAAGGGGCTGGACGGCACGCAACTGGTCGAAGACACCGCCACCGACTGGGGCGCCGAGGGTCCGGACGATCACCGCGCCATCCAGTTCTGGCGCGACCCGCTGGTGAAGAGCGTCACGCCGTCGGCCGAGACGATCGCAGTGGAGTTCAGCATCTCGGTGGCGCCGATCGGCGGCGATGCGGCGCAAGTCATCACGGTGGCTACCGCGGATGGCGCGCCGGTGGCTGGAAGCGTGACGCAGACGTCCGGCAACAGTTTCACCTTCACACCGGAGGCGCCGCTGGCGGCGGGTGAATACACCGTCACTGTCTTCAACGTCGAGCAGACCACACCGATGGCGGCGCCGTACAAGTGGAGCTTCGTGGTGACTGAGTGAGTCGAGGATCTTTCACAACTCGTTGACCAGTCACGCACACGATCTTTGCACCTTCCCAGGTGACAGTCACTTCCAAAAGTGACTGTCACCTTTGGGCGACATCGAAAAGTGCAGAGGTGCAAGTCGGTGCACCTGGATGGCCGTCAATCTGCGCCGAAGAACTGCCGCTCCATCTCTTCGCTGATGTCGAAGACCAACATATCCTGGTTGCCGATCAGTACGGTCGTGATGCGGTCGTCCAGATAGCGCCTGATCACGGCTGCGTAGCCGTCGAAGTAGCCGCCATTGCCCGCCCAGTTCCGCCCGAAAAACTCGCCCACAACGATGCCATAGCCAGCTCCCTGACCAGAGTCATTGACGTCATGCCAGGTCAACATCTTCTGCACCTGGGCGTCGTTCAGTAGCCCGCCATTGTAGAGTGCCTCGTTCCAGCGGAACAAGTCTTCGGCGGTCGAGTAGATGCCGCCGGATGCGTACAACGCAGAGACATCGAAGGGGACAGGCGTCGTGTTACGGTGCGTGCGATAGCCGAGCGCCAGTCCTTCTGTTGGGTCGCCGTAACCGCTCTGCATCATCCCCAGCGGCTCAAAGATGTGCTCTTTCATGTAGTCGCCGTACGGCTGTCCGGAGACGCGTTCGATGATCTGTCCGGCCAGCACGAAGCCAGCATGGCTCCAGTAACGTCGCTCGCCTGGCGCAAACAGCAGCGGCTTGTCGCGGAACATCGCCACGAGTTGCTCCACCGTTGCGCCATTGCGTGAGTACTTGAAGGCTTCGGATGGCGACACCTCGAAGTAGTCGCTGAGACCTGATGTGTGGCTCAACAGGTGATGGATGGTGATGGGCTGCCAAGCATCCGGGCAGTCGTCGAGATAGGCGCAGATCGGATCTTGGACGCTTAGCTTACCTTCCTGTTCCAGTAGCAGCATGGCCGCCGCCGTGAATTGTACGCTCATCTCGTACACGCGGAAGATCGTCTGCGCCGTATTCGGGATGCCCTGCTCCCGATCTGCCATCCCCCACGCTTTGCTCCAGATGACTTCACCGTCACGGGCGATCAACACCGCACCGCTGAGATTTCCATCTTCATATTCCTCGTCAAGATAGGCTTCGGCGCGTTGGAGACCGGCGTTGACGTCGAAGGTGGGCGCAGATGCTGCTGCGTGTAACGGTCCAATGGCATCGGTCACAGGAACCATCAGGTGTTCGGCGGGCGTACCGCCAAACATGATCCACGGACCGCCGGCATGATGATCAGTCGGATAGGCCGCCGGATCCCACGGGTGCGATGAGACAATCATGAGATGCGGCGGGTCGATCTGCCACTCCTTGCCAGCGGGCGGCGTGAGCGCGGCGGGATCATCGTTGTCGGCCACGCTGTCGCCCTGCAGCATGTAGGCGAATCCGATCAGGTTGAGCGTCTCGCGGGCGGGTCCTGGTTCCATGCCGAAGAGCGTTCGCCAGTTCTGATCCAGACATCTGGGGTCGTCGGTGGGTGACATGGGATCGTCAGGACGGCAGACCCAGCCATTCGTCCCCTCGCGCAGCACCTTCCCTTCGCCCAGCGTGGGATCGACCGGCCAGTCGATTACCGTGGCATCTTTTGCAATCGCCATCGGCGCCGCGCTCATGGCGTTGGCAACCTTGTCTGAAGCATCCTGCGCCGCCACCACTTCCACGGGCGCCATGATGTGCTCAGCAGGCGTCCCGCCAAACATGATCCACGGGCCCCCAGAGTGGTGATCATCCGTGTAGAGTGCAGGATCGAGCGGGCGCGGGGAAGCTACCATGAGATGGGGTGGGTCCAGTT
>CAZAHQ010000701.1:0-2204 GCA_964484415.1 uncultured Acidobacteriota bacterium
AACGAAGGCATGCGCAGCTCGATCACGTTGATGCGGTAGTAGAGGTCCTCTCGAAATCGACCGGCGGCGACCTCGGCGGCGAGATCGCGATGTGTGGCGGCAATCACACGGACATCGACCCGGCGCGATTTGGTTTCACCAAGACGTTGAATCTCGCCAGTTTGCAAGACGCGCAGCAGTTTGACTTGCATCTCGGCCGGAATTTCGCCGACTTCGTCGAGCATTAGGCTGCCGCCATGTGCTTCTTCGAACAGCCCGGCCTTGTCCTTGACCGCACCCGTGAAGGCGCCACGGGAGTGACCGAACAGTTCGGATTCGAGCAGTGTTGCTGGAATAGCGGCGCAATGAACCTTGACCAATCGCCCTTCGGCCCGCGGCGAGAGTTCGTGGATTGCTTCGGCCAAGACTTCTTTCCCGGTGCCTGTTTCGCCTGTGATCAAGAGCGTGGCGTCCGAGGCGGCGACTCGTTCGGCCAAGCGCAGTGCGGCTTGAAACGCCGCGGACTCGCCAACGACTCCGGCCAGCGACCGTCGTCCGCGGAGCGCTTGCCGCAGCCGGCGATTCTCTGCGGCGAGTTGGTGTTGTGTTATCGCCAACGCGACCGCCTTGCGCAACGCCTTCGCCCGCGGCGGCTTGACCAGCACATCGACGACGCCGTGCTTCATCAGCGAAACCGCGTCCTCCACCGTAGCCTGCCCGCTGACTACCAGGAATGTGGTGTCGGGTGAGTCTTGGCGCATCGCCAACAGAAACTCGAGGCCGTTCATTTCGGGCATGGCGAAGTCGGTAACGACCACCGCCGGTTGCAACTCGCGCCCGGCTTCGAGTGCGTCTGCTGGGCGATGAAACAAGCGCAGGTCGTATCCTTCGGATTCGAGTGCGGCAGCCACCCCGTCGCAGGTTACCGGATCGTCGTCGACCGCGAAGACTACCGGCATGGCATCACCGTTGTGCTCATGGCGCGCTCTTGCGCGAGAGGCCCAGCACGTTGGGAATCGGCCAGGGCTGATCGGCGAAACCCTCCTGTAGGCCGGCATCGAGTGCGCCGGTAAGTTCGTACTCGACTGTTCCCGACTTCACGAACATTTGGGCCTCGGGGCCGCCTTCGGTGTACATCGCATTCTTCAAGTCCAGTGGCAGTGTAAGCAGCATGTCGATGAGATCGTGCACGGTGCTAGGGGAGCGCGAATGGATGAACAGCATACGCCCGCGCTTGTCGACTCCGACCGCAGAGATGCTCCAGCGATTGTGGAGCTGCTGCTCCCACACGTTTTGACCGTCCAACGACAGCATCCGGATGCTCTGAACGAGTGACGAGTATTTTCGGCGCAGCGTTTCGAAGTCCTGATGGTCGCGATCGATGATTTGAAGTGGCGGCACCGTACTGTCGACCGGATCGAAGGCCAAGACGCTTTTGTCCTTGGAGACCCGGGGGTTGTTGATCACGGCGCCGCTCTTCATCAGCGAGACGCTGGTGATGTGGTCAGCCTGATACATGGCGGCGTTGATTGCTGCCACCAGTGACGCTTCCTGGACCCATTGCCGAGGAGTCTTGGCTCGTGGCTCAGTGTCGGCGGCGGCGGTGAGGAGTTTGAGGGTGAAGAGCTTGGGATCGGCGCGTAGGACGCGGATCTTGGCGCCTGGGCCAGGATCAAGCCTCGGGGACTCGAACTCGGCAAACTCCAAGCCTGGTTCGAGCGTCTTCCATGCCATGGTCTTGGCCGCGGTCTTACCGCTGCAGCCACCGGTCAGCGGCAGCAGCAGTAATGAGAGTGCGGCGAGGTGCGTGACGGCGGGGCGCAGGTTCATCGGTCGGGCGATCCGAGTTGTGGCGATGATAGGGGCAATGTTAGGGCCCCGCCCAGGGAACGGCTGCTGGAAGTAGGACCAAGATCCCGCACTGCGACGATTCCCTTGTCCCGGCCTGCGAACACCCTTGCACACAGACTGCCCCCTGCCCGCAGAGCAAGCAGGGCGGCAACACCGATCGGGGTGAAGCGCTCGCGTCAGTTCTGCATGTCGCTGCGCCCCTTCGGCTGCTTCGGGTTGGCTGCAACACGAGGCGCCCGGTACAACCATGAACTGCGAGTAAGGTGCATGCCGCGGTGCTCGCGTTCATCGCCCGACCACCACAACACGCCGCTCGTTGCGATACCACGCACCACTTCCCGCCGGCCCCAAGCGCCAAATACGCTGCAACGGCG
>CAZAHQ010000702.1:0-2201 GCA_964484415.1 uncultured Acidobacteriota bacterium
CAGACGCCAGCAAGCAGCACCGGAAAGGCACTGCTTCCAAACTTCACAAAGAGATTGGCGGCGATGGCCAACGCTGGCCTCTGGATGTTCTGGAACAGCGCGAAGACAGCGGCGTCGAGCATGAACGACAGTATCAACACACTGCCCAGCACCAGCGCGATGGACACTTGACGTGACGTCGGTCGCTGTCGCGTTGACTGTTCTGCTGCAATCTCGACTGTAGATAGTGGCGATGGTGTATCGCTCATGACGGCACCTGCACGACAACCTGGCCGTGACGACCGCCCACCGTTCCCAAACCGAGCCGGCATCGCGCGAGCGGCCCGAGCGCCTTTCGCTCAGACAGCAAGTTCCCGAGAGTGACGGCGCGAGACTGATATGCGCTCAAATCCGATAGGAACCTGTCGAACGCTTCCTCGTACGGGCCGCCTTCCAGCTCCGCGTGGATGGTGAGGACTGGCCACGCTTGTTGCACTGTGGCGCGCAGAATCTCGGCAAAGAACTCGGCGCCGGTTGTATGCGTCACTCCCAACGCTTCGTCCAGCGTCGGCAAAGTGGTGGGAACCTGGGGCGTCTGTACCAACGGACCATCGATAAGGGGCAGGAACGGTTCAGTACCGCGACAATCGCTGGCGTAGTCCAAACCGAACGACTCCTGGTGCGCCACGGCGGCATCGCACGTGAGCCAGGCAGGTGCCGCGAAGCATCGCGGGGGCGCCCCCACCGCGGATGCGAATGCGGTGCGACCTCGATCAAGCTCCGAGGCAACCGTGTCCGGCGCTAGTGTCGGCAGTCGATCCTGCCAGAGCCTGTGGTTCCAGGCATGAACGCCGACCTCGTGACCCTCGGCCGCGGTTCGTGCAATCAGTTCGGGAAACGCGTTTCCGATCATGCGCGCCGGGAGCAGGGTGCCGGACAGAACCGTGCGCCACCCATAGACACGCGTCGCGCTTGTGCGCCGCATCTTCGCCAAGAAGCCGGGTCGCAGCAGATTGAACACGGCGCGGCCAGCGTTGTCTGGGCCCATGCTGAAGAAGAAGCTGGCGTGCATCTGATGACGCATGAGTACGTCGAGCAACCGGGGTACTCCCAGACACATACCGTCATGCGTGTCGACATCGACTCGCAACCCGAGGCTTCTCGATCGGCTCTGCGCACTCATACCGTCCCGTTAGCTGACGCGCTTCATGATTTGGGAGACCTCTTGACCCCACTCCACCAGGAAGGCGTCGAACGTGCGCGCGATGGCATCGTCCAACGAAACCGTCGGCTGCCAGCCAAGCGCAGTCTGTGCGGCGGCGATCGATGGTTTGCGGGCCAAGATGTCCTGATAGCCGGCTCCGTAGTGTGTATCCCCCTTCACCGCCACGATTCGGGGCTCGATGTAGTCGGCGCGCTCGTGACAGCGCAAACGGTAGAGGGTCGCCAATCGCTCTGCGAGCTGCTCGATCGAGCAGTCGTTGGCCGGGTTCCCAAGGTTGAAGATCTGGCCGTCGGCGCAGCCGTCCTGGTTCTCGAGTATGCGCATCAAGGCCTCGATGCCGTCGTCCAGGTACGTGAAACAACGGCGCTGTTGCCCGCTATCGACCAACTCGATCGCGTGACCGGCAAACAGATTGGCGATGAACTGGGTGATCACACGCGAGGAACCTTCGCGGGCTGAATCGATGTCATCGAGCTTCGGCCCGATCCAGTTGAACGGGCGAATCAGCGTGTACCGCAATCCTTCGTGCTGGCCGTAGGCGGCGATCACCCGATCGAGCAGTTGCTTGGAGCATGAGTAGATCCAGCGCGACTTGTTGATCGGCCCGCACACTAGCGGGCTGGTCGATTCGTCGAAGCTCTCGTCGGCACACATTCCGTAGACCTCTGAGGTCGATGGGAAGACCAGCCGCTTGTGGTAGCGCACGCAAAGACGAACGATCCTCAGGTTCTCCTCGAAGTCGAGTTCGAATACACGCAGCGGGTCGCGCACGTAGGTCATCGGCGTGGCGATCGCCACCAAGGGCAGCACTACATCGCACTTCTTGACGTGATACTCAACCCACTCCTTGTGGATCGCGATGTCCCCCTCGATGAACTCGAATCGGGGGTGATGCAGTGAGTGCTCGAGCTTGTTGGCAGACAGATCCATGCCCGACACCCGCCAATTGGTGGTGGCCAGAATGCGCTGCGTCAGTGCGTTTCCGATGAATCCGTTT
>CAZAHQ010000703.1:0-2197 GCA_964484415.1 uncultured Acidobacteriota bacterium
GTGTAGAGCAATCGCGTGACGACGAATAGCGAGTCGGTCGTGATCGGCTGCAAGTTGTAGAACGCCACGCCTCGATCGACTTTCAGCCAAACCTGGTTGAGCCAGCGAAACCCTGAAGGATCGAGCGCCTGGATCGTTCGATCGACGGCCGGGCTGAGATCCTCCGGCAACCACGGGCCAAAAATGAAAAACACGATGTAGCCCCAGACGATCACCGGGACCAAGAACACCAGAATCGGTTTGCGCCACCTGGCGCCAATGAAGAACGCGACGCCCGCCACGAATATCGCGGCGGGGACGCAAAACATGGCCGCCGGCCACAAGTAGTTCCCGAGGTAAAACAGGCCGCGGAATTTCTCGGCATCGGCATTCGGGACAATGTGATTGAAGAACATTGCCAAGAACGTGTGCGCGAGAAATGCCACAGAGAATGCCGCGAACGGCGCGAGGAACTTTCCCCAGACGTACTCCGCCGGTTTCAAGCGTGTGGTGTGCAGGATCTCGCCGATCTTGTCCTCGTCATCGCGAATCACCGGCATCCCGCAACTGATCGCAAAGAAAAAGCTGTACATCAGAATAAAGAACACCGACTGCTGCACCGCTTGGGTGAACATCGACGTCACATGCGACTTGGTGCCACCGACATCGCTGTCGCCCGAGCCGACGGTGACGCTCCCGGACGAGAGCCCCCATGTGGCGACGAACGCCAGAATCACCATCACCCAGAACAGTGGGCGTTTGAACTGGGCCACGAAATCGACCCAGAACACCGCCCTGAAGCGACGCCCGATCATCCTTTCACGACTGCCGCCGCTGCAGCTTGGTCGGCCATGATCAAGAGGTACGCATCCTCCAAGGTCGGCGTCACCGACTCGAAGCCGTCGGGGACGATTCCATCGGTGGCGTGCAGCCGGACGCGATGCCGGCCCTCGAAGAAGACCGCCTGTGCGACTCGGCGCCGGGCTTGAAGTTCGGCCAGCGCTTCCGCTGTCACCGTACCCTCGAAGATCTGACCGGCCAGGGAACGCTTGGCCTCGGACGGTGTCGTTTGTGCAACGACCCGCCCGCCTCGAATGATCGCGAATCGCGGGCAGAGCATCGCAACGTCTTCCACGATGTGGGTCGACAGCAGGACGGTGCGCCCTTCGGCCAACTCCGCCAGCAACCCGTAAAACCGCAAACGTTCCTCAGGGTCCAGCCCGGCAGTCGGTTCATCGACGATCAAGAGCCCAGGGTTGCCGGCGATCGCTTGCGCAATCCCGAGGCGCTGTTTCATGCCGCCCGAGTAACCTTTTACCTTGCGCTTGGCCGCGAACGAGAGGTTGACACGCGCCAGCAGTTGGTCGACCAGCTTCTTCGCTCCCTGCGGGGCCTCGACCCCCTTGAGCGTCAGGAGATGCGAGAGCATCTGCTCACCCGTCAGGTGCGGATAGAACCCGAATTCTTGCGGCAGATAACCCAACTGTGGTCGCAGTGCGGCGGGGTCTTCGATGATGTTCAGCGAGCCGAGCATTGCGCTCCCCGAGGTCGGCTCGAGCAAACCGGACAGGATCTTCATGAAGGTCGACTTGCCGGCCCCATTAGGGCCGAGCAGGCCGAACATCCCAGGAGGGATATCGAGATTGATTCCTTGAAGAGCGGCGACAGGTCCGGGGTAGATCTTGGTCAGATTGCGAACGCTCAGCATGGGGCGAGTCCTCCGGTGATTCGATGGCCAAACAACGCCCGTGTACGTCGATTCTTACGTGCAGTGATAGTCTGGCGGTTGCCAGCGGTCGCCGTGCCAGGCCCGACGACCCGATGTTGTGCACCACGCCCGCGCGAGATGACCGGCATGAAGCTGTCACTGCTAGCAGCAAGCACACTATGGGGGTTGTTGCGGCGGGCGAAGGTCGACCCACCTGGAGGGCCGCGCGATACCCCCTCCCCGACCGATGAGTCCGAGCTCGAAGCGACCTCTCGTCGGCTGCGCAACCTCATCGACCGACTCGATGTCATTGTCTGGGAAGCCGACCCCCACAGCTTCAACTTCTCCTTTGTAAACCGTGCCGCAGAGCGAGTGCTCGGCTATCCGGTCGCGCAGTGGCTTCGCAACCCCTCGTTCTGGCAATCGCGGTTGCATCCCGACGATCGCGAGCGCGTTCTCAGTTACTGCCGCGAGGAAACGCGTCGCGGCCGTGATCATGAGTTGGAGTAC
>CAZAHQ010000704.1:0-2187 GCA_964484415.1 uncultured Acidobacteriota bacterium
TGATTGGACCCGCCGGAGTCCTTCACGCCCGTCTCGATCAGCCGGTTCGCCGCGTTGTACACAAAGTAACGCACCAAGCCCGAGGTCGAGACGGACCCGGACAACGAAGGAGCTGTCGTGCCGGACCCATGCGTGTACGACATACCCGCGCATGCCGATGGTGTCCAGATCTGCGAGAGCGTGCCCGAGGCCCCATACTCAAAGTGCCTAATCCACTTGCGGAGCGAGCTTGCCCCTTCCAGCACGACCCCTTCTTCCAGGACGTCATTGACGCACAGATATGCACCGCTGGCGACCTGCTCGGTGTCCACCCATCGTGTCGAGTGCGTGGACCATGTGGTGCCTGTACCGGGCGCACGAACAGACTGGGTTACTTTTGCGGATCGACCGGGGATCGTGCCGCTGCGCACCCAAGTCCTGAACTCGTAGTCCTCGCGCACCGCCTGAGCGTTGCCGCCGCAGCCGCAACCCGACTGGAGGTACTGCTTGACGACAGGAGAGGCGCCATCATTGGTGTATCCGATGATTTTCGACGCCAACTCATCAACCTTGTACGACTCGCTACCGCTTGCCACAGCCAACGAATCGTCCGGCTGGAGCATCAGGCGGTACGCCGCATCGCGGACGGTGTAGGACTTGGCCTTGAACTGCGGCTGCTCCTCCTCATCATCGTTTCGATATAGCAACTCTGCGTAGTACTCCAGCTGCGCGGAGCGGAACACGCTCTTGAGCTGATGCAGTTTTCCGATCACCGTTGCCGCAGATTCCGCCGTCACCGGCCTCGCTACACCGCGGTGGTAGCGGTATTGGGTCACGCTGGCATGGTGCGGGAGTTGCGCACGCGTCTCGCCAACGATCTCGAACGGACCGAGCAGGCGTTCGTTGTCCTCACCATCGACAAGACCGTCCAGCGGCATGCGATCGACACGAACGAACTTGACGACCTGGACCAGGTCTCCTGTCGTTCCCACATCCCGCGACAAGCTGTCGCGGTTGTGTTTGTACGAATACTCCGTCCTCAACACTTCTTGATGTGCACGCTCCGAACCGGTCCCGATGAACCGGTACACCAGCACCCTGGCCACCATTCCCTCGAGTGGATGGTCGGCAGCCTCGTCCCCATTGAGGTAGTAGCCAAACTGGACCATGGCCTCGGCGTCGTCTTCATCGCTGCCATTCAGATAAATGCGATAGAGGCGATGGGTCGGGCTACTCGATGATGGATCGTCAAACTCGCGGTACTCGTAGCGCCAGGTGTTGCCATGCTCATCGCGTTCCAGCGCAAGTCGGCCATCAAGGTCGCCGCCACGATAGAAGACGGTCTGCCCATAACCCGGCTCGTGCAGACGCCACACGGCAGTAGAAACCACACCGATCGTTTCCGTGGTCTGAGTCAAGGTCTCCGTGCTCGGGCCACACGGGCGCCAGGTGCCGCTCACATCACAGAAGCGCTGAATCGAGTTTGCTCTCGCACGGTAGATGGCGACCGATGTTCCCCCGGAGTTCTGGTGGATTTCTCGGAACACGGGCGACGACCAGCCGTATCCGAACACCGGACGATCACTCACGGTGCCGCTGCGCAGATCGCGTGGGTGCGTGCTGTAGTTGCGGATGAGCGAGAAGTCACGCCCTGTCAACGCGATGGTAAAATCGGTCTCCTGCTCCATTTTGTGACCGTTTACCAGGTCGACCGGATGGCATGTCCTGGCTGGCGAGTCAAGAACGGACGATCCTCCGGTGCTCTGGACCGGCGCCGCAGCACCCGCTCCGAGCCACACCATCGGCTCGGCTTCCTTGGGGGTCAAGTCAAGCGGAAGCTTGAAGACGCCGCTCGGATGCCGCATTTGGTCCTGATCAACACTGAACTGCGTCGAAGGCTGTATGGGTGGTGTATCGCAAATGCCGCCAACACAGACATTGTCCGGGAGCGACACGTCGGGGAATGGACCGTGGCCACAAGGAATCTCGTCACAGGTGGGGATGTCGCAGTCACCAAGGCAAATCTGGTCGGGCGGGATCGTGATCGGAGAAGCCGGTGATGGTGCCGGGGGGACATCGCAGTCCCCGAAGTTGCCCACACACACGAGCACATCCGGCTCGTCGTGAGGATCGGGCGGTGCGGTCGGCGGCTCACATGGACTGACATACGGGTCTGCGCTGATCTCGCCTGAGCAATAGATCGGGCCG
>CAZAHQ010000705.1:0-2186 GCA_964484415.1 uncultured Acidobacteriota bacterium
AGACCCTGCGCGAGCAGCACAAAGACAACGCGCAGACCTTCTTCTTTTTCTTCTACGAGTTTCAGGCCGTGACGGTGGTGCTGTTTGCCCTGCCGATGCTTATCGCGATGCGCCGCCTGGATCGGTTTGATCTCTTCGACGTCGTGGGCGTTGCGCTCTGGTTCATTTCCGACGGCGGCGAAGCGATCGCCGACGCGCAACTCAACACGTTTCGCACCAACCCCGGCAACAAGCGCAAGGTCTGCGACACCGGCCTGTGGCGCTATTCGCGCCATCCCAACTACTTCTTCGAGTGGCTGCACTGGTTTACCTATGTCGCGATCGGCATTACCGCGCCGCTGGGATGGCTCACGCTGCTCGGCCCTGCACTAATGCTGTATTTCCTCTGGAAGGTCACCGGCATTCCGGTCACCGAACAACACATGGTGGAAAGCCGGGGCGAGGCCTATCGCCGCTATCAGCAAACAACCAGCATGTTCGTGCCGTGGTTTCCGCGCGCGGCGAAGCTGTGACGATCCTCACGGCGCTGTCACGATGACGCCTGAACGAGAACCGCACCGATGAGTCTTGCCACCGACTGGGCAGAGGCCGGGTACATTCCCGATGCGCTGATTCGCATCGGGATTCGGCGGTTGCTGGCCCAGACGCTCAACGACCTGCGCCAGGGGACCGTCGAACAGCAGCAGCAACGAGCAGCCACGCTGCTAGCGCAGCTTCGCAGCGGCCCGATCGCAATCGACACCGACGCCGCGAATCGCCAGCACTACGAGGTACCGGCAGAGTTCTTCCATTTGGTACTTGGCCCGATGAAAAAGTACTCGTGCTGTTACTGGCCCAACGGCGTGACCGCACTCGGCGCCGCCGAGGAAGCGATGCTGGACCTCACCGCACAGCGTGCGCAGATCGAAGACGGGATGAGAATCTTCGACCTGGGATGCGGGTGGGGCTCATTTACGCTGTGGGCTGCGGCGCGATACCCCAACGCTCGGATCACCGCGCTGTCCAATTCCCACGGCCAGCGCGAGTACATTCAGGCGCGGGCTCGCGAACGGCAGCTCGTGAACGTGCAGGTAATCACCGCCAACGCCGCAGAGTTCGACACGCACGAGACCTACGACCGCGTCGTGTCGATTGAAATGCTCGAGCACACGCGCAACACCGAGGCCCTCTTCGCGCGCATCGCACGCTGGCTCACGCCCGAAGGGCGGCTGTTCGTGCACGTGTTTACCAACCGCGACTACTTCTACACCTTCGATGCCGAGGATGGCGCCTGGATGTCGTCCGAGTTCTTCTCGGGCGGGATGATGCCCAGCGATGATCTGTATTTGAACTATCAAAACGACCTGACGCTGCAGGCACGCTGGATCGTGGACGGACAGCACTACGCCAAGACGCTGCGTGCTTGGCTGAACCTTTTGGATCAACAACGCCGCGAGGTGTTGACCCTATTCGAAGCGGTGCCAAACGCCGGCGAGGCCAAGCGCGCGGTACAACGTTGGCGGTTGTTCTTCATCGGATGCGAGGAGTCGTTCGCTTACGACCACGGACAGCAGTGGCGTGTGGGGCATTACTTGTTCGGCCCGAAGCAGCGCTGAAACATGAGACGACAGGTCGTGCCTGCTAGTACCCCGTCCCGTAACCGCCGTCATCGGAGTAGCCGCTGCCGGCCGGGCAGGTCAAGTACTTCGGTGTCGACCAGTCGAACGGCGTCCCTTCTGCGGGGAGTTTCTTGACCTTCTTCCCCAACACGAACGTCGCAAGCTTTTGCTTCGGCCCTTTGGGCGTCGTGGTCGCAAGCGTTGCCGACGCACGCATCCAGAACGGCGAGCGCAGCATGTCGGCACGCGGCCAGACCAGCGTGGTGTCGTTGGTCACGGTGAGTGAGTCAACCGTTGTGCCGGCGCCGACGCGCAGCTTCGTGGTGAGTGCGCCGAGTGCATCAGTCAACCCGGCGTCATCGAGATTGACTTGAACCTTGTTTGCATCCAGCGCCGTGAAGCTGCAAGGAATCGATGCGATAACCGGAGTGCCCGGGTAGTAGTAACCGCCCTGCGCATCGACGGCGAGCATGTCGACGTGGCAGGTTGTCGCCGAGTCGATCGTCAACTCCAGCGGCGCGCACAACGACTGCTTGCTGCCGGCGCCCTTGATCGAGGCGCTGAGATTGTTCTGGAGCAGAAACTTCT
>CAZAHQ010000706.1:0-2186 GCA_964484415.1 uncultured Acidobacteriota bacterium
ACCAATATGGGCGCCGCGCTCTGCAGCTTCTCGAGAAGTCTGGCCCGATGACCGCGGGCATCATCGAAGCCTGTTCCACGCTTGCGCTCGCCGCGCGAGCATTGGAACGTCCAGCAGATGCGATTCAGTTCGCTGAGCGCGAGCTCAACGTGCTGCGAAACAGTAGCTCCGCAACGCCGGAGGACCTCATTCGTCCCATGTCGCTGTTGGCGGTAACGAACGCGGAGCTGAAGAGGTTCCGCAAGGCTGCGCAGTGGTTGTCACAAATCGAAGCTTTGCAGGCAGCGGATCAGAAGGAGGATTCGAACCTCCGGTTGAAGATCCTGATGACCTCGGCATATGTCTCCTCCCAACAAGGGGATTTAGGAAAGGCCGAGCATTCTTTCGACGAAGCTCGCAGGTTGATCGAGCAGCAGCCCAATCCTGACCCAATGGCACTGGGCACTCTCTGGACGCATCTCGGTAGAGTTCGACGCCGCCAGGGAAACTATGCAGGTTCCGAACAGTGCCACAAAACCGCTCTATCCATCCTGTCTGGAACCCTGCCGGAACGGCATCCGTTCATTGCGTTCGGATGGCTGGATCTCGCCGACACTTACCGTCTGCTAAGGCGCTATGACGATGCGATCGCGCACTATCGAAAAGGCTTGGCCATGGCGGAGGACTCAGTCGGTAAGGGCAGCGGGGTACTCGCCGTCGATTACGAGATGTTTGCCGAAGTGCTGCGCAAGAAGAACGAAAAAGCGGAAGCACGCGAGTACGCCGCTCTCGCGAAGAAGGCCAAGGAAGGCAGCGAGCAGATCCGCACCATGGGCTTTACAGTTGACATCGAAGACTTGGCGCCCAAGCGACGCTAGGGGCGCAAGACGCTCGCGTGCGTAGTTCAAACACACCCTCACGTTGCCTTCCAATTGCTACTACTCCTTTGGCGGCAGTGTCGAGGGCATCGGCAACGGGCCTGGGGCGCTTCGCGGTCTTCCCGCTCAACGGATCGCAAGTGACCATCTCCAAAGTGATCTTGATCTGCGGGTTGAAAGCACGGATGGTCTTTACGGTGTAACCCGACCACGTGAGCACATGGCCATACTTCTCTGTTAGTGAGCATGTCAGCCTAGCTTGGTTGACGAGCGTTGCATGCCTTGGTGGCCTGATCGCGACGGCTGGCGTGAATGGAGAAAAGAAATTCGATCACCCGGAAATCTGCGATAGAATCAAATGCTGTTATGGCACTCGCCCCAGCGTCGGATGCCGTACGCGCACAGTGCGCGAGAATTCTGGCAAGCCGCGGATTCGCCGACGCCCCGCGCCTTAGCCGGTTCCTCGAGTACATCGTAGATCTGACCTTGGCAGGCGGGGCGGTCTCCATCAAAGAGTACGCGATCGGCGTCGATGTCTTCGAGCGACCAGCCGATTTCGATCCGAAGACCGACCCCATAGTGCGCGTCCAAGCGGGGCGATTACGTCTCAAATTGCTCGAATATTATGGAAGTGCCGGTGCAGCCGATACCATCCGCATCGAGATCCCCAAGCGTACGTATGTCCCCACCTTTTCTGTGATCCCTCCGCCCAGTGAAGTGGTCGCACCGAACGATGATGTCGTCGTCTCAGTGCCGTTCAACCAGACAAATGAGAAGCCTGAGACAGAGTACTGCGCCGATGGCCTCATGCAGGAGAGTACTCCTGCACGCCGGTACACGCGGCGCTGGGTAGCGAGCGCAGGGTTGGTTGGCGTCGTCGGTGTCGTGATGATGGATCAGCGACTCTCCAATTCATTACGAGCGCAGAACCTGACTCAGATAAGTCCAGGAGGTACGCGTGTGGATTGGTTGAATCTCTCGATGGACGGGAAGTTCCTGGCCTATTCTTCCAATCAGCGCGATCCGGAGCATTCCGAACTGTCTATCCTCCACGTAGACAGCGGCTCGGTAGTGCATCTTCCGCTGGATGAGGGATGGCCGAGTTGGGCCAGCTTTTCACCCGACAGCAAAACGTTAGCTCTCGGAATTCATCTGCACCCCGCGCCCGGCCAGCGTTCCTCCCCGAGACCGAACTACTACGTGATGCCTGCCCTGGGCGGTCCTCGCCAGAAACTCGCTGACGATGTCCGTGCCCCGAAGTTTTCTCCGGATGGCAGATGGATCGTATTCACTCGGAGTGACCCATACCGGATCTATATCCTGCCAGCC
>CAZAHQ010000707.1:0-2184 GCA_964484415.1 uncultured Acidobacteriota bacterium
CCAACACCGCCAGGCCCCAAAACAGCATCGACGGCACCGCTCCCAACGGGCGGTCGAACAGCGCTCGCAACCCAACCTGCAAACCCCAATCGGCGAGCGTCGCGCACGCAACCGCGGCTGCCGCTGGGAGCATCCCCATCAAGTCCATGCGCTGCGCCAACAACGACACGAGGTAGGCCACGACAAGGTGCGTGAACGTGTGCTCGCCGTACCAGGTCGAGTTCCAGCCGTCTTGCAGAGCACCGGTGATCAATCCAACCGTCAAGGCCAGCGACGGCCTACCCGGCAAGGCACCCAGCACCGCCACCACCAGCAGCGGGTCGACAACCAGCGCGATCCCCTCCCAGCGCCCTGCCAGGATGTGCATGCCGAAGGCGACAGCGGTGGAGAGCAGCAGCGTGACCGGGTTCATGGCGCGCTCCCGAGTGGTGGCGGAACCAACAACAACTCCTCGACCGACACCGGATCGACGGCAGGCTCCACTCCGATCGTCCAAGTCAACAGATCGTCCTCGGCAAGATCGCGTACGAAGCCGACCAGAAGCCCTGGTGGAAACGCACCATCCAATCCCGAGGTGACCAGCGGATCGCCGACTGCCACCTGCGTGTCGCGCGGCACGAACATCAGCCGCGTCATCTGCGCCGGTCCTTGGTTGCCACCGCGGAGCACGCCGGTGTAGCGGTCGAGTTGATGACGCACGCCCACGCCCGACTCGGGGTCGAACAGCGTCATCACCTCGGCATTGCCGCCAGCGACCTCGGTCACGCGCCCGACGAGCATCCCTCGATAGATCGCGACCCAACCGCGCGTCACGCCGTCACTCAGACCGCGATCGACCATCAGCCCGCGCTGCAGCGGTCCTGCATTGAGCAACGAGATCACGCGCGCGACCCGCCCTTTCGGGAAGGCTTGTGAGCTACGCAGTTCCAACATCTCGCGCAGGCGCATGTTCTCTTGATAGATCTCGGCGTAGCGGGCGTGTTCGGTGCCGAGTTGGTCGAGCTGTTCGCGCAGTTTTTGGTTTTCGTCGCGCACTGAACGCAGATTGACGTAGTTGTCCCAGACACCCTGCGCACCGCCGGCCGCTTTGAGAACGCCTTCGGCCACAGGGCCCGTGGCATTGCGCAGCGTGCTGCCGAGTGCCGACTCTGTGCCCTTCCGCACTTGCGACGCCATCAGCGCCAACAGCCCTAGCGCCAAGACGAGAAACGTGATGTGTGCGGCTTTTTCTGTCATGGCGTGAGTCGGTGACGACCGATGCCTCGTTGTGCCCAGGCTGGTTCAGGCTCGGGGACTGTGACGGGCGGGCGTCCGCACCAGCCCCCGAGATGCGATTGTTTCAATCAATGGCCACTTTCCGCAGCAGATCGAAGTCGATCAGCATGCGGCCGATGCCGAGCGCCACGGAGTGCAGCGGCTCTTCGGCCAAACTCACCGGCAGACCGGTTTCCTCGCGCAATCGCTTGTCGAGGTTCTTCAGCAGCGATCCGCCGCCCGCCAGGATGATGCCGCGATCGCCGATGTCGGCCGAGAGCTCGGGCGGAATCTGTTCGAGCGCGACGCGCGTTGCATCGACGATGACTTGAACCGTCTCGGACAGCGCCTCGCGAATTTCTTCGTCGGAAACAGTCAGCGTCTTGGGGATTCCCTCGACCAGATCGCGGCCGCGGATTTCCATGCTCAGCTCTTCATCCAGCGGGAAGGCCGAACCCAACCGCATCTTGATTTCTTCGGCGGTGCGCTCGCCGACCAACAGATTGTGCTTCTTCTTGATGTACCCGATGATCGCTTCATCCATCTCGTTGCCGGCCACACGCACCGACCGCGAGTAGACGATACCGGCCATCGAGATCACCGCGATGTCGGTGGTGCCGCCGCCGATGTCGATGATCATGTTGCCGGTCGGTTCGGTGATCGGGAGTCCGGCGCCGATCGCGGCCATCATCGCCTGCTCCACCAAGAAGACTTCGGTCGCCTTGGCTCGGTACGCCGAGTCGCGCACGGCACGCTTCTCGACCTGCGTGATTTCGCCCGGTACACCGATCACGATCCTCGGCCGCACGCCCGCCCGGCGCTTGTGCGCGCGCTGGATGAAGTACTCCAACATCTTTTCGGTGTGCTCGAAGTCATCTTTCTCTTCAACTCTCTGATAAGCATTTGCGACAAGCAATTAACTATGGAGCA
>CAZAHQ010000708.1:0-2178 GCA_964484415.1 uncultured Acidobacteriota bacterium
CATGCCGTGAACAAAGCCGGGGCGACGGAGTTGTGGATCGGCTTCTTCGATGACAGCGAGGGAAACACGCTGGCGATCATGGAGTCGAAGACGGTGGGGTGAGTCATGGAACGAGTGGCGGTGGCGGTGCCCGACAAGACGCTCGCCGAGTCGCTCGTCATGTTCGATTCCCAGACTTCAGTTCGAGCGCTTCCAGATCCCCAACTTTTCCATCCGGCTCTTCAACGTCGATGGCGCAAGATCGAGCAGATCGGCAGCGCCCCCTTTGCCGTAGAACTTCTCGCCGGTGTGCGCCAACGTCGCCTCGATATGTCGACGCACCACCGCGTCGAGTGTCGGCCATCGCTGGTCCGTGTCGGCCTGTGCCATTGCTGAATCCGCGACGACCGCCGGCAGTTCCTCGGGCGGCAGCCGCAAGCGTGCGTCGGAGAAGATCAACGCGCGCTCCACCAGATTGCGTAGCTCGCGCACATTGCCGGGGTACTCGCGCTGCGCGAGCGCGGTGAGCACCTCGGGCGGTACCTCGGGCATGGCGCGATTGGCGCGAGCGCAGGCGCTGGCCAAGAAGCGAGTCACCAACTCGGGAATGTCGTCGCGTCGCTCGGCTAGCGAGGGAACGACGATCGGAAACGCAATCAAGCGATGGTAGAGATCGAGCCGGAAGCCGCCGTCGCGCACCATCCCCATCAGATCTTGATTGGTTGCCGCGACGATCCTCGTGTCGGCTGCCACCGGTCGCTCGGCACCGAGTGGCGTGATGGTGCGCTCTTGCAACGCGCGCAGCAGCCGCGCTTGCGAGCGATCAGAAAGCTCGCCCACCTCATCCAAAAACAGCGTGCCGCTCGACGCGCGTTCGAAGACGCCGCGATGATCGGCAGCGGCGCCTGTAAACGCGCCACGTCGATGCCCGAACAGTTCACTCTCGGCCAAGCTCTCGGGTAGCGCGGCACAGTTGACCACCACGAACGGCCCGACGGCGCGCGGACTGCAGCGGTGCAGGTAGCGCGCCAGGATTTCCTTGCCGGTGCCGGTCGGACCGGTGAGCAGCACATGTGCATCCGAGATTGCCACGCGTTCGATGTCGCTGATGGCGCGTTGAAAGGCGGCGCTCTTGGCCACCGGTTCGAGTCCGCCGAGTCGATCGAGGTCGGCGTCGAGTGCTGCGCTGCGGCGCCGCAGGCTCTCCGTCAAACGATGGACTTCGCTATGCAGTTGTTCGCGTGAAAGCGCACCGGCGAGCAATCGAGCGAGTCGTTGCAAGCTTTCGATCAGTCGCTCGGGGTCGGCGGGCGTTTCGGTGTGCGAGAGATTGAACGTTCCTAGCAACGCATCGCCATAGATCAACGGCAGGCAAATGTAGGCGCGCGCGCCGGCGAGTTTCAGGCGCGACACCTCCATGAACCGTTCGGCCTCCGGTCCGATCGGGATCGCGATCACGGCATTGCGGCTGCGACAGACTTCACCGTTGGCGGTTCCTTCCAGCGGCATCCGCGCGCCGATGCCGGGAGGCGCCGGTCCGCCTGGAGCACCGAAGGTATCGATCACGCGCAGATACGGTTGACCCGCCTCGATCACCGCCACCCCGATCCTGAAGATCGGCATGCACTGCTCGCACAAGACCACGAGCTTGGGGAGGGAATGCGGCAGGTCCTCGGAGGCCAAGATCAACGCCGCCTGGTCGAGACAATCACTGAGGTTCATGCCGGCACGGTACCGCGGTATTTCGTGAACACGCTACCGCAGGAGGGGTCAAATCACGGGATATCGTGACCGACCCCTCGAAACGACCCGTATATAGAGGTCTCCCACCTGGCACCCCGGTTGCACTTACCGGTTTGTGATCCCTTTCGCGCAACCGGAGGTCGGATGAGCCAGGCCGCACCTTCTCACCTCGCCGCCATCGAATTGCTCCGACGTGAGCACCAGGTGATCGAATCGGTGCTGTGCGCGATGCAGTGGGAGTCGGACCAAATCGATCAGGTCGCACAAACCTCGCGGCAGTTTTGGATCGATTCACTGGAGTTCCTCTCGGAGTTTGCAGAACGGTCGCACTACGAAAAGGAAGAGACCTGTTTGTTCCCGGCACTGATTGCAGCCGGGATTACCGATCGTGGCGGGCCGGTCGGTGTGTTGCGCGCCGAGCATCAGGCCAGTCATGCAGCTCTTCAGCGCATTGCC
>CAZAHQ010000709.1:0-2176 GCA_964484415.1 uncultured Acidobacteriota bacterium
CTTCGTCGACGATCACGATCGGCCGATGCCACGCGAGCAGGTTCACGAGGCTTCGCTTCACGCGACCCAAGTCGCCCGTGCCCAGGTACGGCTGCGCCTTCAGATCATCTTCGCTGACCAGCTCGAAGAACGGTTCGCGCGACGGCAGGTTGGCGAAGTGCGGCTCGAAGGCCTCCTTGTATGCGTACGCCTCGCGACCCTGCGTCTTCTCGACCCGAAGTGTCTGTATCGTTCCAACGAGGATGACGGCGCGTCGGCCGAAATCCTCGGCGCGAAGCTGCTCGGCCTCACTGATGTCGAGCACGATGAGGCGATCGTCGGGCCAGTGCTGCGTCAGTGCTTCACGGTAGGGATGGCCCGCTGTGCGCAGCGCGTCCAGCGTTTGCGTGCGGATGGCATCCGTCGGCACCAGCCAGACAGCGAGCGGCGCTGCCGCGCGACCGACGTAGAGGCGACCAGCGATTTCAATGGCGTGCGCTGCCATCAGCGTCTTTCCGCCGCCGGTGGGGATTCGAATGCATGCGACGGGCGTAGCGGGCGCGCCCTGGGAAAATGCGCGATAGGGGGCTTTCGGAGCGGCCTCGCCGAACGCGTGCTTCCGACCCGCGGCGAACGCCGACTGCATCCCCCCGGCATCGTGGGCGCCTCGTGCGTGTGCGAGGAAGACGCCCAAGGATTCGAGTGCGCGGGACTGGTAGTCCTTCAGTGCAAACGCCATGTCAGCGCATCCCCAACTCGTACGGAATCTGGCGGAACTCGATTCCGAATCGCTTCAGCGTGGCTGCGCCGAGCCTGCATGCCTCACCGAATACCAGCCATCTGCCGGCATGGTCGGGTGCCAGAGTAAGTATGCGCTGCCAAAGGGCGTGCGTGAGCACATTGCCTCCCGAGGGATCGCGATCACCAAGGATGCCGTTGTAAAGCAACACAATTGCGGTTTCACCGTGGACGCCCAACAGCGGCGATTTGAACGTCGTAATCGCAAGAGACTCCCGCGTTTGGGCGAACCAAAGGTGTACCGCGAGCGCCGGGAAGCGGACGCATTCGCTGATGCGCCCTGACTCGTTGAACAGCTGCTCGCCGAGGCGTGCAAATCGAAACCCACCTCCACCAGCCCATGAGACCTTTTCGGAGATTCCACCTTGTTCGCCGGCTACGACCCCCTTCAATCGGGGCAGACAGTGAGTAGTGGAATGCTCGCCGATCTCCACACCAATCCAACGCCGACCCATCTTGTGTGCCACGGCAGCTGTGGTCCCCGACCCCAGGAAGCTGTCGAGCACAAGATCGTCCCGGTTCGTGGCTATGCGCAAAATGCGATACACAAGTCGCTCAGGCTTTGGCGTTGCGAAGAGGTCGTCACGACCGAAGATCCGGGTGATTTCTTGCTTTGCCTCTCGGTTGTTGCCAACTTCCTCGTTCAACCAGACCGTGGTTGGAACCAACTCTCCAAGTTCGCTGCGAAATCGCTTCCTAAATGGAAACGTCCTACCAGTTTTTCCCCACCACAAGCGACCGTCTGCTCGCAACCCCTCGAAGGATTCACGCGACAGCGACCACCACCGATTCCCACGCGGCACGAAAGAATCGCCATGAGGCCCAACTACTTCATATTTCCCGTCGGCGTAGGGTTTTGCCGCGGTCAGGTCGGAACGTCTCCAGTCCCCTCGTTCATCTTCGTCGGGGTTCCAGAAATCCGCATCGCTGGCTTCCGTTCGTTCAAGCTTGTTCCGCGACCAGCGACCAAGATTCTTTGAGTAGGCGAGGACAAAGTCGTGGTCAGCCGAAAGATGCTGCGCAGAATTATTTCGCGCGTGTAGTTTCTGCCATATCGCTGTAGCGATGAAGTTGCTTCTCCCGAATATCTCGTCGCAGAGCACCTTCAGATAGTGCGCTTCGTTGTCGTCGATCGTGATCCAGATCGAGCCATCCTCGCTCAACAGCTCGCGCAGCAGTACGAGCCGCGGATACATCATCGACAACCACTGGCTGTGTTCGAGATTGTCGTCGTAGTGGTCGAACGCGCTTTTCGTGTTGTAGGGCGGATCGATGAAGATGCACTTCACGCGACCGGCGTAGAACGGCAGCAGCGCCTTGAGCGTTTCGAGGTTGTCGCCCTGAATGAGCAGGTTCTCGCTCGCAGGATCGCCGACCTGCTCCACCGTCTCGATGATGC
>CAZAHQ010000710.1:0-2164 GCA_964484415.1 uncultured Acidobacteriota bacterium
GACCCGACGGGGCGAGACAGGTTGTGAGATCGAATCCAGCACCGCCTTGCGCATCGGGTTTCTCGGCGCGTCGCCCTGCGCGTGCCGCCAGCAACACCGAAATCAGGAAGGCCAAGCCCAACAGCAACGCCAGAACCAAGACCCAGCCGCCGCTCGCAAACGTGAGCCGTCGCTGCGACTGCGAGGAATGCTCAGCCACGATCGGAGTTGGCGCTCGCAGGAACGACGACGGGCGGCCGTGGCGCCGCCACGATATCGGTGCCGGCAGAGCGATTCGCAACCAACAGTCCCAGTGTCAACGGCAGATAGATCAGGCTCGCGAAGAACAGGGTGCGCGCACTTTGTGCGGTCCGCTTGCGAAGGAACGAAAGAGCCGTCCACGACAGCGCCAGACCCGTCATGGCGGCGCCGAAAGCAAACAGGCCGCCCGCCATTTCGGCCAAGAAACCTGCGAGTGCAATCGGTATCAGCGCCAGACTGTAGACCAACGCCAGCGCGCCGGTCAGCCGGCCATCGCGATCGACACTCGGGAGCATGCGATAGCCACCGCGCTCGTAGTCCTCTCGGTAGAGCCACGCTAGCGCCAGGAAATGCGGCACCTGCCAGACGAAGAGGATGCCGAACAGGATTGCCGCTTCGACATCGAGCGTGCCGCGCGCCGCAGTCCATCCCATCACAGGAGGCAGCGCTCCCGAAATCGCGCCCACCAGCGTGTTGAACGTGCTCTTGGACTTGAGTGGTGTGTAGACAATCAAGTAGGTCGCGGCCGCGACCGAGCCGAGCAATGCCGTGAGCGGCTGGCTGAACGCTCCGAGGACCACCATCCCTGAAACCAACATCGCCGCAGAGGCGAGGAAGCCATGCATCGGGGTGAGTCGACCCGAGGGGATCGGGCGGCTGCGCGTGCGTTCCATCTGCGCGTCGCGGTCGAGTTCCATCCACTGATTGAGCCCGTTCGCTCCGCAGGCCAAAAGCGCCGTGCCCAGGGTAGTCCAGAGCAACGTCGGCCAGTCGATCACCGCGGCGCCGGTGATGTATCCGACGACCGTGGTGAGGACAACCAGCGACGACAATCGCGCCTTACCCAGCGCCATGTACAGCGACAACAACTCCCGGACGCTGGTGCCGGTTTGAGCGTGCGCTTGCTGAGGAACCGTTTCGGACTGCATACCGGGGGTCTCGATCACGTTAAGTGGCAGGGAATCGTGCGTGGAGGAGCCATAGTAGACGACCCGCCCCGATGCGGCTATCGGATGCGAAAACGGGCAGCGCGGCCGGAACCCGCTGGATAGAATGGCGCGCGATGACAGAACGTCCCCCGTTCGAACGTCCGCAACTCGACGCTGGAGCGATTCTCGCGCTTGGCTTTTGCACCGCTGCCGCGATGTGGGCGGCCGGTTACGTGCTGCGGTTGCCATTCGTGCAAGCCCCGCCTCCGATCGTGTTGGCGACGATGCTGGTACTGAGTGTGGGTGGTGGTTATTTCGCGGGACGACACGTGAGCGCTGCGCTCAAGACCGGTGCGCTGGCGGGCGTTGTCACGATGTTGGTCAACACGCTGATCCTGCTCAGTCTTTTGGGTGGAGCTGATCCCGATGGGATCGTTCGGCGCGCGGCGCTTTGGGTGCCAGGAGCACTCGGCTTCGGCGCGCTGTTGGGAGCGATCGGGGCTTGGTTCGGGGCACGTCGTCGAAGCACGCCGCTCGATCGCGGTTCGTGGAACGCCGTGTTCGCAGTCGGGTTGGCCGGCGCGACGTTCTGCATGATGGCGATCGGCGGACTGGTCACCAGCAACGAAGCGGGGATGGCAGTGCCGGACTGGCCGCGCACCTTCGGTTCCCACATGTTCTTGTATCCGCTATCGCGGATGACGGGTGGTATCTACTACGAGCACGCACATCGGCTCTTCGGAGTCTTGGTCGGTCTGACCACACTCACCTTGTGTCTGCGCTTGTTGGTGGCTGAATCTCGACGCTGGCTCAAGCTGCTCGGAATCGTGGCGTTGGTCATGGTCTCGGTCCAGGGAGCGATCGGTGGCTTTCGAGTCACCGAGGCGAGCCTGTTGCTCGCCGTCGTGCACGGGGTCGTGGGACAGTTGTTTCTCGCACTGATCGTTTCGATCGCAGCGTTCTGCTCGCAACGTTGGCGCGCCGTCGACCTCGGG
>CAZAHQ010000711.1:0-2142 GCA_964484415.1 uncultured Acidobacteriota bacterium
CCGAGAAGCGCTCGGCGTCGCGATCCGAGGTGTTTGTGCGCTCACGGCATCGCTGCGAGGCGCCGGGATGTACATCGCGGCGCGTCGAGTGGCATCACCGGCACTATCGCTCGCGCGGCGGGAGTGATCATCACGACAACGGCGATGCGCTGTGTCCGACGCATCATCGGCGTGGGCAGCATGGCGGGTATCTGCATGTGAGTGGTGATACGCCGTTGCAGCGCATTTGGCGATTGGGGCCGGCGGGTAGCGGTGCGTGGTATCGGAACGAGCGGCGTGTTGTGGTGGTCGGGCGATGAATTCGAGCACCGCGGCATGCACCTGGAGGTCGTTTCAGCACGCTTGTCACTGGGCGGGAGCTCCGCGCGATCCGAGCGCTCGGACTTTCCCTCGCCATTGGGGAGTGATCCCCGGGAGGAGCGGTGCGCATACAGCAGCATCAGCCGGGAATCTCGGGTGCGTCGCCGCCATTGTGCGACCATACAAACACTCCCGATGCGCTCGCGGCGATGGGGCATCCAGAGCACAGTCCGCGGGACAGCGACGCACCGGCGAGACCCTTTTCCGTAGGAGCGCGGACGGCGAAACGACGCTCGCTGCAGCGAGTTGCCGACTCATCCCAGTGGGCGCCGTCCGCGCCTCCGTTTCGAACCGTCGGCTTCAACCTCTCGCTTCTCAACCGTTCTCGCCAGGCCGATTCGGCCGCGAACATCCCGGCCAAGCACCAGTCTTGTTCGTTAATCGCTCGCTCGTCGTTCACTGGCCCTTCCATGTAACAGTGCTACTTTGTGCATCTCGCAGGAGGGTCACGTGCATCGTGGGCGGTCACGATCGTTGGCTCTGTTTTGGGTCTGCGTGTGGCTGTGTTTGTCGGCACTGCCTTCGTCTGTGGCGCAGGCGGCTCCAGCCGCGACCAGCAACACCAGCACCGGCGCCATCACCGGCACCATCACCGGTATCGTCACAGACACAACCAACAAACCGCTTGCGGGCGCGACGGTCAGCATCTTCGGATCCAGCGAAGAAGTGATCAGCACCAAGACCGCCGACGATGGCGGCTTCACTCTCGAAATGTCCGACGACAAGACCGTGTTGCTGCGCGTCGATCACCCGCAGTTCGCCACCCGATTGATGGGTCGCGTTGCCGCTACTCAGTCGATTCGCATTCAACTCACTGCGGGCTATTCGCTCGACGGGCAAGTGATCGATCGCCGCAGCGGTAAGCCGCTCGCAGCCGCGGAGGTACGCGCCTTCCTGCAAGGCGATGGCGCCTTCACCGACCCACTGCTACCCGCCAGCTTCGCGCGGCTTGCCAAAACCGGGCCCGACGGCCGCTTCAAGCTCGAACACCTTGCGGCCGGCATGCACACCGTCGATGCCGTTGCCGCGGCGCACGCCCGCGAACAAAGAACTCAACGCATCGCACCGCCACCCGCACCGGCTCCTGCGCCGCTGTTGTTCTTCCTCGACCCGGGCGTCGAACTCGCAGGCACTGTCGTTGCCCCCGACGGCAAGCCGGTACTCGGCGCGCGAGTCGCAGCAATTACGGCCGACAACGACGCCGGCCTCACCGAACAACAGTCCGAGCGGCGCGCCTCCCAGTTCCCCTCCACCGTCACCGACAAGGACGGCAAGTTCTCACTGCGCGGCGTGCCGATTGCCGAGAGTTACGGCGTGTCGGCGCAGCAGCACGGCTTCCCGGTCACGTCTTTGCGAGGGCTAAAGGTTGCACCTGGGCAACGATTGTCAGACATCGCGGTCAAACTCGATCCAGGCGCGACGTTGGTTGTGACGCTGCAAACCCCCGACGGCACGCCATACAACGGCATCCTCTCGCTGGCCTATCGCCAAATCACGGCCCCGTGGGCAAAGTCGTCCTACGCTAAGTCGTCCTACGCTGACTGGTCCTACAAGGTCAACAACGACTTGTCGCTGGCGGATGGTGTGCTTCACGTTGCCGGACTTCCCGCCGGTCTGTTCGAGCTGGTCATCGTTCCCGATCAAATGGCCAACCTTACATTGCCGCGCGTCGATCTCTCTCCAACCGGCGAGACCAATCTGGGAACGCTCAAGTTCGAGCGCGGCAGCATGCTGCAGGGACGCCTTGTCGATTCTGACGATCATGGTGTCGGTGGCGTCGGG
>CAZAHQ010000712.1:0-2139 GCA_964484415.1 uncultured Acidobacteriota bacterium
TGCGGGCGACGCCGCGGTGCTGGCGCTGACATGGCGCCCCCTCTCCGGATCTCGTCCACCCAGTGAACGTCTCCCGCTCCCAGTCCTCCGAGGCGCGTCCACTCAGTGGTCACCGCCGCAAGCGACCGCACCGAGACTCGACCACTGAGTGGACGAATTTCGAGATGCCACCGATTAGACGACCACTGAGTGGTCGCTCTCGGCGTCGCGTCCCGAAGCGTGACCACTGAGTGGTCGTGATCCGGAGCCCTCACCGAGTGACGACCACCGAGTGGTGGCTTGTCGTAAATCGTAGATCGTTCGGCTCCGACTGAAAGCGGCTTCCCGGCGCCGTGCCCTGCAGCGCGACCGGTGGCTCAACGTTTGGCGCTCGAAAGCGCCTTCTCACCACGTCTCACCAAACCAACCGGAAGACTTCCGCTGTTTTCTTGTCACGTGTACGATTTTGCGTGCGCAGGGAAGAGTCCGTGTTCACAACACGTACAACTGACGGAGGGGCGCAGTGGAGTTTGCGCGCCTTGGAGTGGCGTTACGTGCAGTCGTCGCACTGTGCGGGCGCCAATGTTTGCCTAATTGAAGGGGAGCCTACAAATGAGCGATAACACGACAAATTCACAGACCAACGAACGTCCACGCAGCAAGGGTGAAGCCGCCTATCTGAGCATTGCTCACCTGGCGGACGCCTATCCCGAGAGCGAGTTGCTCCGGGTAACCACCGATCTCGAGGCAACCAGCGTCACCGCCATCGGCGCGGTTCCCAAGATCATGGGCGCGAGGGCGGACGTGCTGCGCAAGATCCCTCAGCACGACATGACGTACTTCAACGTCTTCGAAGCGATCGCTTGGGCGCTCGCCTACGTCTGCGCGCAAGTGAACGCGACCGAAGAAGAAAACCGTGCGCTGACGGCTCAGGCCGAGTCGCTCAAAGCCAAGGTGACAGACTTCAAGAACTTCCTCGCAACCCACGCCAAGTCCGCCAACATCAACGGGACGGCGCTGCGCAAGGTCGGCACTGAATTCGGTTACAAGGCGCTGCTGGCAGACGCAGGTACCGTCACGGAGTTGCTGGTGCACAGCTGGGACAAGTTGGCCAGCAAGTTACCGGGGGATGCGCCTTCGCTCCAGGCGTTCGACGACGAGATCGTGGCCTTCCGTACGGCGGTCGCACTGAAAGAGCAAAACCCCGAGGGGCCGCGCCTCGAGCTGATTCGTCGTCGCCGCGTCAACACGCTCTTCCGTCATGCCGTCGCCAACATCCGTGAAGCGCTCATCTACACGTATGGTGAGAGCAAGGTTGGAGACTACATCCCCGGCTTCTCGAACGCCTCGGGCAAGTCATCGTCTCGCAACACCGCCGATGAGGACGAGCAAGACCCCGTTGCAACCACCGAGGCTGCTCCCAAGGAGAACACCTCCGCCGCCCAGCGCCCCTCCGGGTTCGTGGTGAACAACCCCCAAAACCTGCCGATCACCCCGCCGTTCATCGAAGAAGACAACGACAACAAGCGCACTGCGTAACGGCAGCGGCTTACTTGCACAGTCCCCTCGCTGGCCGGTGGTCGTCAATTCACTGGCGAGTCCGCCGAGCTCAGCTTGCTGCTTGAGGACCTGGCGACGCCACCGATTGAACCCGTAGGCGCCCAAGTCCCCGACAACTACATGGACGTGAGTGATCGTCGCTCCTTCGCGGCGGCGCTCAAGACGTTGCTGGCCGCGCCCTCGTTTGCCAACTGGCGCACGGGTGGGTGCATCGCTCGATCCCGCGGACTGGCTCGCGAGCTTGCGGAACGCGCGGCCCTGAACTGGTCGCTCGAGAAATTCGCGGCCTACGACGCAACTGGGATCGGGCCTGCCCGAATGGCTCCTCGAATCGAGGCACCATGGCTCTGGGCAGCGCGTTCGTCATCTATCATTGGTCAGCAACCTTCCAAGTCTTGCAGCCCGGTAGTGGGACGAGGGCAAGCGATCTTCACGATTCTTCGTCGGCGCTGTTTTTCCTGCGCCATGCCTTCTCCAACCATCATCAGGCCGTCGTCGAACCAATCGAGCGTTGGTTCCGCGCGAGCAGCTCTAGCTCGGCGTTCGGTGCGATCGTTTCACCGTTCAGCTCGAGATCGGCAGCCCCCACCTCTCCGTCCG
>CAZAHQ010000713.1:0-2135 GCA_964484415.1 uncultured Acidobacteriota bacterium
GCTCCTTGAACCGCTGCATCATTTCCTCGAACGACTCTTGGGAAGCGCAAACCGCATTCAGCGACTTAAGCGCATCAACTTCCCGTGTCAGCGCCTCTAGCCGCGATTCCAACTCATCCAAGCGCTGCTGCAGGGAACTCTGAGGATTGGGCGAGGTCGTGACTCCCGAGCCAACGAGCGCCTCGCCTACCCAAGAGCTCATCATCAGAATCACGACGAACGTCAGAGCAACTCCAAGCGAGCGTTGCCTCATAACATTCACCTCCGACGCGTGCCGTTACGCCCTTTTTGGACGTGCGAATACGAGAGACCGTACCGCACCAGGAGCTCGAACGCTACGCCTGCTGACGTGTTCCCCGAAACCGCTCTCTGCCAACAAGTCTGAGACATTCGCTCTCGAAGTTCTGTGTAGAGGGCGGCGATACAGATCGATCGTCATGAGGAATTCTCGACAGATCACAGCGGCGAGGAAAGAACACCGCTCCGTGACCGGTTACCTGAGACCCTAGGACGTACCGCAATTACCGAGACGCCGTGCACCACTTCTGTTTTGGCTCTGAGCCGAAGAGGACGGTTAGACTCCGCGCATGAATCAGCCACAAGCATCACGACTGGCCTTGGTAACGGGCGCCTCCAGCGGCATCGGCCGCCATCTGGCCAAACTGTTCGCGGCCGATCGGGTCGATCTTGTGTTGGTGGCGCGTCGTGCCGGGGAACTGGAATCGCTAGCGACCGAGTTGCGTCGCAGCGCTTCCATCGCGGTGACGGTGCTGCCTGTCGACCTATCGCAACCGGGTGCGGCAAAGGCGCTCTTCGCAACGCTGCAATCGCGTGGCCTAACCGTCACCGAGCTTTGCAACAACGCCGGCTATGGGTTGTTCGGCCTGTTCCACGACACGCCGCTCGAGGATGAGCTAGCGATGATCCGACTCAACGTCGATGCGCTCACCGAGCTGACCAAGTTGTGTCTACCGGCCATGCTGACGCGGCGTGACGGGCGGATTCTCAATGTTGCGTCCACGGCGTCGTTCCAACCCGGCCCTTATATGGCGGTGTACTACGCCACCAAGTCGTATGTGCTGTCGCTGAGTGAAGCGCTCGCCACCGAATTGCAAGGCAGCGGCGTGACGGTGACGGCGCTTTGCCCCGGCCCGACGCGCACCGGCTTTCAGGACCGCGCCGCGATGCACGACTCAGCGCTTCTGAAAAACGTTGCGCTGACCGAGGTGAGTGACGTAGCACGCGCCGGCTACCGCGCGATGCAGCAGGGCAGGCGCGTGGTGATACCAGGTTGGATGAATCGGCTCGGCGTGTTTTCCACGCGCTTGTCGCCGCGCTGGCTGTCGGCCGCGATCGTCAAGAAGATTTCTGCGCCGCGGTAGCCGCGGTGGTGTCGGCATTGCGCCCACCAAGCGCGCGCGACAGCACCACACCTGCATCCTCCAAGACCGTGTACCAAACCGGCAGGCCGACCAACGTGAAGATCGTGGAGGTGGCCATGCCGCCGATCACCACCACCGCCATGCTGTCGATAAACGCACCCGCCACGGTTGATCGCGAGGCAGCCAACGGGACCAGTCCCACGATCGTGCAGATCGCCGTCATCAGCACGGGACGCACGCGATCGCTGCAGCCGGCGATCACCGCTTCGTGTCGCCCCATCCCGCGCTTTCGCAGCATGTTGATGTGATCGACCATCACGATGCCGTTCTTCACCACGATCCCGATCAGGATGATCACACCCATGAACCCCGTCGTATCGAGATCGTAGCTCCCGGCCCACAGCGTCCAGAGTGCGCCGCAGAATGCCAACGGTAGCGTGATGAAGATCGCCAACGGCTGCGACACCGACTCGAACATCGCCGCCATCAACAGCATCACGACCAACAGCGACAACAGTGTCCCGCTCTGCATCTGATCGAGCCCTTGCTCGCGTTCACGCCCCGCGTTCCCGAAGTCCCAGGTCGAGCCCAGCGGCAGCGGCACGCCGCGCATCGCACGCTGGATCTCGGCTTGCGCCATGTCGGTGGTCATCTGTTTGGGGAACGACACCGTCAGGAAGCTGCTGATTCGCCGGTCATCGCGGCGAATGATGTCGGGCGTGCTGCCGATCTGCATGTCGGTCTTCGCCCGCA
>CAZAHQ010000714.1:0-2135 GCA_964484415.1 uncultured Acidobacteriota bacterium
CGACGCAAACCACATCGACGCCCGCGTCGGCGAGTGCGCGGACGCGGTCGAGCGTGTCGGCACCGGTACCGACGGCGGCGCCGACGCGCAGCCGGCCGTGCACGTCCTTGGCCGCCTTGGGGTATTCGATTCGCTTCTGAATGTCCTTGTAGGTGATCAGACCTTTGAGCCGCCCGGCGGTATCGACCACCGGCAGCTTCTCGATTCGATGGCGATGCAGGATCTCTTGAGCGAGCTCGAGGCTGGTACCTTCCGGCACGGTCACCAACTGCGCGCTGGTCATGTACTGGCGAATCGGTGCGTCGTACTCATTGCAAAAACGCAGGTCGCGGTTGGTCAAGATACCGGTCAACTTGCCGGTGGAATCGGTGATCGGGACGCCGGAGATCCGGTAGCGCGCCATCACCTCCATCGCCGCTTGAACCGGCCGGTCTTCGGTCATGGTGATCGGATCGACGATCATTCCCGACTCGGACCGCTTGACCTTGTCGACCTCGGCCGCCTGGTCGTCGATCGACAGATTGCGATGCAGGATGCCGATTCCCCCCTGCTGCGCGATCGCAATCGCCAGGCGTGCGCCGGTGACGGTGTCCATCGCTGCGGAAACCAACGGCACATTCAGGCGGATGTTACGGGTGAGCGATGTGGACGTATCGACCTCGCTCGGCAACGTTTCGGAGTAGCCGGGGCTCAGCAGGACGTCATCGAAAGTGAGTCCCAGAGGGATCTGGTCGTCGAGCATGGGGGGACCTCTTGGAAAGGTCCGCGCATTCTAGGCGTGGGTCAGACAAACCGGCAACCGCTCAGCGGTCTGTCGGCCCATGGCATTTCTTGTATTTCTTGCCTGAACCGCACGGGCAAGGATCGTTGCGTCCGACCTTGGAGGCCGCTGCCACGCGGACTGTCTGTGCCTGCTTGGCCTCCTCGCCGGCTTTCGAGCGGGAGGCTGCTTGGAAGATCATCTCCTGCTCGCGGCGTCGTTTTTCTTCTTCGGCGCGACGCTCCTCGTCGGTCATCGGCTCGAGCAACATCAGGTAGCGAACGATCTCTTCGTCGATCCTCTCCTTCATCGACAAGAACAGTTCGAACGATTCCTTCTTGTATTCGACCAACGGGTCGCGCTGGCCGTAGGCCCGCAGGCTGATCCCCTCTTTGAGGTGATCCAGCGCCAAGAGATGATCCTTCCACTGCGCGTCCATGATCTGCAGCATCACGAATCGCTCGTAGCGCCGCATCAGCTCGTCGCCTACCCGCTCGATCTTGGCTTCGTAGCGGCCCCAGACCTTCTGCCACAGTTGCTCGATCACCGTTTCCCGCGGCGCGCGGACATCGAGGCCTTCCTTGAGTGGGTCGAAGCCGAACTGCTGTAGCAGCTTGACCTCGAGTTCCTCCGGGCTGAGCGCTTGCGAGGGGTCCGCAGGAAGGTACTCCTCGACCATGGCATCGAGCAGTTCCTGCGAACGATCGTGCATGTACTCCCGCGTGTCGCCATCTTCCAACAACGCGCGGCGCGTGCCATACACTTCCTGGCGTTGCTTGTTCTGCACGTCGTCGTATTCGAGCAAGCGCTTGCGGATTTCGAAGTTCTGGCCTTCGACCGCTTTCTGCGCGCGTTCGATTTGATTGCTCACCATCCGAGCTTCGATCGGCGCCTCGTCGGCTTCCTTCAGTGCGTACTCCATGAGCTTCGAAGCAAATCGCCGCATCAAGTCGTCTTCGAGCGAGAGGTAGAACTTGGTGGAGCCGGGGTCACCCTGACGGCCGGCGCGGCCGCGCAGTTGGTTGTCGATGCGGCGGGCTTCGTGCCGTTCGGTGCCCAGAATGTGCAGGCCGCCCGCTTTGATCACCTCTTCGTGTTCCCGAGCGGTGATCTCGCGCGCCTCTTGAAGTGCTTGCGACTGCTCCGCTTCGCTGGCCTCGTCCCAACTCTTGCCCGCTTTCTCGACCAAGATCGAGCGCGCCAGCACCTCGGCATTGCCGCCCAGCAGGATGTCGGTACCGCGGCCGGCCATGTTGGTGGCGATCGTCACGGCGGCCAATCGACCTGCCATCGCGACGATGTCGGCTTCACGCGCGTGTGCTTTGGCGTTGAGCACCTGGTGTGGGATTCGTTCGCGCTTGAGCAGCTCTGATAG
>CAZAHQ010000715.1:0-2132 GCA_964484415.1 uncultured Acidobacteriota bacterium
AAAGGTGGTCTTTTTTGGGATGAACTGCAAAGCCGGGAGACTCCTCTTCCAGGAAATCGAGGCCGCGGGCTGGCAGCTCGACGGCGAGACCAACCTCGTGTTCTTGTTTTACTCAACCAAAGGCCAGCTCTATGAGACTGTTCGGTTGAAGTTTCCCGTTTATCTTGTCGAGTACCCATTCACGGATGCTGTTCTTGGATACGCCACAGCCGTGCCCACTGTTTTTGACATCAGTGAGACGGGCGAGTTCGTTGGCTTTCGATACGCCGGCCGAGAGGTAAAGGCCAAGAAGGGGGGCAAGCCATGAAGAACACGTCGAGCCGTTGGTTGACTGTGATCGCTGGAATCGGACTCGTCGCCGCAATGTCAAGAAGCTTGGCAGCGGCGGATTGCGACCTCATGAGTTCTAGCAGGCTGCTGAAATAGAGCGTTGAAGCACCACTTTCTGCCTTCTCGCTGTCTCTCATTCGCCTCATCAGTGCTTTCGAGCGGTGATCTCGCCGCCCTCACGGTGCAGTTCGCCAGGCCAGAAGGCACGTGATGCCCAACACATCGACCTCACGTTGCAGCGCAAGCGATGTTCCTGATTCGCACCAGGTTGTTTGCAGTCATCCCGAAAGCGAAGAGTCATCGCACGCGACGTTCTCCTCGGTACTTCGTTTGTCGCATCGGGCCGATCGTCTTAGCCCATCCAAACGCCTGCTCCACCAACTTCCGCTTCTTCTGACTGATCGCGTATCCGGCGTGACGTGTCGTGCGACTATCGACCGCACCGTCGTGCCGCCTCGATGCGACATGCAGCGTGATTCCCAGCCAACGACTGCCCGCTGAGAATCTTGCGGTGTCGTAACGCTTGTCCGCGCCGACGGTCGATTGCTGATGCCGGTCCAGACCTTTCAACAGTTCCAGTGCCTCGTCGCACTCGGTATGACCTCTTGGCGGTGTCACTGTCGCAGCAGCAACCAAACCGTGCCGGTTATCCATGACTACGTGGCCGGAATAGCACAGATCGGCTTCGACGTTCCTCGCCTTGCGGTACAGCCGTGCCTGCGGGTCCGTCGTCGAGGCATGCGTTTCCTTCGATCGGCGCTCACTACGAAAGTCCACATCGGGATTACACCCGCTCATCGCGCCAGGACCCCCATCGCCACCAGATCTCGGCTGAAAACTCTTCTGACTGGCCCAGGCCTTGATCAGCGTTCCGTCGACCGTGAAGTGCTCGTCGGAAAGCAGTCTCAAACGCGCACTTCAGCCAATACCCGCTCGAAGAACTTCGCCGCGATCTCACCATCAAGGAACCGCTCGCGATTCTTACTGAAGCTCGAGGCGTTCCAGACCTGATCGTCCGTGCCGAGACCCACGAACCACCGGAGCAGCAAGTTGGAGTCGAGTTGCTCGACCAGCAAGCGCTCGCTGCGGATCGAGTAGAAGACCGTCAACAGCAACGCTCGAAGCATCTGCTCCGGCGGGATCGACGGGCGGCCGAAGTTGAAATAGAGGCGCGAGAAGTCCCGTGTCATCGACTCGAGGAGCCCGTCGATGTAGCTGTCGCTGCAATCGAGTGTGGTCCTGATCTCAGCCCAGGTAAGCCCTTCCGCGAGCAGCAAGATCAAACGCGTTCGACGGGCCGATTCCGCTAGCCTCATAGTCCATCTCGATTGCCGGCGCAACCCTGTCGCGCATACCGTGCCTCGATCGACGCGGCGTGCACGTCACGCCGATCACACGCTCAACGACCGTTACCTGCCGCCGGTCGCTTCTCCGAACGGCTCCATGACTTGTGATCTGCAAAAGGACGAGACGCCACCCCAACCTGCCCGTACCTTCGGAAACGCCCACGCTGTGACACAATGCCATCGCCGTCTGGAGGCGCAGGGAGCGGCAATCTCGGGCGTCGGCTGGATTCGGTAGGCTATCGGCTCAATCGCATGAGGGCGACACAATGTGGACAGCAACAGTCAGCCGATCGACGTCACACAGAACCGCGCGCCAGCTACTGGTCTCGCTCGTAGCGATCGCCTTTCCCTACTTGGCCTTGGGCCAGTTCTCGTCTCCCGACAAAGCCCTACGACGTACCGGCCTCGCCGGTCCGAGCGATTCTTCCGGTGCTGAGGTCTGCTCGCCATCGCCCA
>CAZAHQ010000716.1:0-2113 GCA_964484415.1 uncultured Acidobacteriota bacterium
GCTACGGGGAAGTCCCCGCTGGCAACAACTCGTACTTCACGGGACGGCGCACGATGGCGGCCGGTACCATCGCGGTGCCGTTCTCGCTCGACTACATTCCGCCCTCGGCGACCAGTGACAACACCGATGGCGACGATCGTCCGCGCCACGGTCGCGGCACGTTCTACGCCTATGCACGCGAGGAAGATCTCAACCTTGGTGCCACGAACTCGGCCGCGGCCTTCATCTTGCGGCCCGAGGGTCCGAAGCACGAAGACGCTGATCTCGGAGCGGCCGGTGCCTTGCGGCTGTGGGGCTTCACCGCGCTCGATCAGAAGCAACGCTTGAAGGCGATCATGCCGGCCGGGCATGTCGACAACTGGGCGGCGCAGTACGACCAGGCGCTGGCGCAGATCGGTTACGGTGGCGCCACCGCGTTCGCGCTGCCACCACCGGCACAACTTGCCGACCTGATGCTCGATCGCGGCGGCGCCGACACCCTGATCGGCCACCCCGATGCGAGCGTGGTGTTCAACGTCGAAGGCAACGCCGCCGGGGATTCACCGCCGGTCAACGGCTCGAAGGTCACGGGGTACATGGATATCTCCCCCGATCAGAGCAGCGTCGACTCTTTCGAGTTGACCTACAACGCCAGCACGGGAGGGAAGTTCTACGCCTTCGATGGCTCTTTCATGCGCGTCGATCGCCACGTGCAGGACGGTGAGCAGCCGATCATCACCATCGATCGCCGACAGGCGCCGGGTGCTTCCAACAAGATGGCGATCCCCGGTGGAAAGTCGCTCGATTTTCCTGCTGGCGGCAACGAATCGAGCAGCTCGCCGATCCAGTGGGAGATCGACTATCAAATGCCGAACTTCAAGTTCAAAAGCTTGACCGGCACGATCGATCTCACCAAGGGCGCCTTCTCGGGAATGCTGTTCGATCGACTGGGTGCCGAGATGAAGTTCTATGCCGACGGCGATTGGTACTTCACCGCCGGAATGCAGGTCTCCTTTTCGAGCGGCTCGATGTACGGCGACGGCCTGTTCGGCAACACCAAGGACATGACGCCGCTGCGCGATATCGATCCAACAGTCGCCAGGTTCCTGCAAGGAATCGATAAGTTCGACGGCGCCTATCTGCGCGCCGGCGCCACGATTCCGATCATCGACTTCGGCTGTGTGCTCAACGCTTCCGTCGGTGCGGAGGTGGGCGGCTGGAAAACGAGTCAAACGTACGGCGGCAAGCTGAAGGGTTGGGTGGTGGCCGAAGCGGCCTGCATCGTTTCGGGAATCGGAGTGGCCCAACTCACCGGCGGAGTGGTCAATGACTCGTTCAAATGGCGCGGTGATCTGTGGGTCGGTGCCGGCGTCGGCTTCTGCGACGAAGAAGACTGGCACACGCCGCAAGACGTGCTCGACGACAACTTCTGCAGCGCCTGTGTCGGCGAGGTGTCGCTGTTCGGAACGTGCAACCCCGAGTTGGAGATCGATTGGTCCGGTCCGGACATCTCGTGTGCGCTATGAGGCAGGGTGAAGCGATGAGACGATACAGCCCGACATTGTTGAACGTTGCGATGCTCTCGAGCCTGATCTGCGCCGCGACGCTCCCTGCGATCAGCGAGCCGCCGCCGACGCGTCACCTCGTCAACGCCGTGGCCGATGGAGCGCAGCCGCGCATCCTGGTGCGCTGGCTCGAGGTCGACGGTGCTGCGCCGCGCTGGCAGTACTTCGACGTCTTGCGACGCACCGCCAACGAGACATCGTTCACGCAGCTCAACGACGAACCGGTCCGGCCGTTGACCACCGTTGCCGAGATCATCGCCGTGTTCACGGCACCGGGTCGTAGTGCGGCGCTGAGCAGCATCATCGATACGCTCGGCCCTGACTACGCCGAGAAACTGTTGCAGATTCAATCGGCCAACGCGACCGGTAACGATCTGACGCAGCGGCAACTATTGCCCGATCAGAACTACGCTGCGGCGGTGGCGATGGGTGTGGGCCTGATCGATGAATCGATAACGGCCGGCGTGACGTACGTCTACGAAGTCTGGGGGCTGGATGCGCGCGGCGTGCGTCAGGAGCGGATCGGAACAGCATAGGCTACCGCGTTATCGCTGAGCTAGCTGGCGGCG
>CAZAHQ010000717.1:0-2107 GCA_964484415.1 uncultured Acidobacteriota bacterium
GCAAAGTGGACAGGGTCCCGGGAATACGAGTGCAAGCAGCGCGCGCCAGCTCTCGCGACATTCCCTTCGCCACGACATGCACTCAGAGCCCGCGATAGAGTGGTGCGCTCGCCGCCGCTTTGCCGGTATCGATCGCCGACCAGCGTGTGCGAATGGTGCCGAATCCACTGCAGCGTGGACACCGGGCACTCCACTGGGTCAGTTCGGTTCCGCATGCCCCGCAGGCAGCCAACGGCACCGCACGATCGCCGCTATCGAGAACGCTGCGGAACAGTTGCGCGGCGCGACCGGTATTGCCGCGCCGCTCTTCGGTGCGCGCCAGGAGTACCGCCACCAGCGGCGGATGCCCTTCGTTTTCGTAGATCTGCTCGAAGCGCTGCGCCGCTTCATCGAGCATCTCGAGTCGCAGATACAGCTTGCCGAGTGCCAGGCGCGCAGCCGACTGTTGCGTGCCCCCCGCCACCAACCCGCGAAGGGTCGAGATCGCGTCCTCGGGGTGTTCGCGTTTGAGATCGATCGAGGCCAGCGCATCGAGCAACGCCGGTTCGCCGGTCGCCTGGAAGCCGCGCACCAGGGTCTCGCGAGCTTCGGTAATTTCATCGGCGTCGACGTGAAGCTCCGCGGCCAGCATCGCTGCGGGCACGAAGGTCGACTCGTCTTTCAGCACCTTCTTCACGATCCCCATCGCCGACCGAAGTTGCCCAGCCGCTCGCCGCGATCGGGCCAACTCCGTCCGGATGCCGAGGCTGGTGAGTCGATCGTCGCTGTTGGCACCGCGCGCCTTTTCTCCGAGCGCGTCCAACTTGCGAGCGGCGGCCTCGGCAGCAGCCCAGTTGCCTGCCTTCATCTCCAGGTTGCGAAGACGTCTTAACGGACCGACGGCACCCTTGGGGTTGGCGTCGACAAGCGCGAGCAGCGCTCGCCGTGCCTCATCGAGATTTCCCATTTCGAGATGATCGAGCGCCAGTGCGTGACGGGGCTCGTGATTGACAGGATCGATCCGTTGCGCTCGTTCGTGTGCGGTGACCGCTTCTGAAGCGCGCCCGGTCCGGCGCAGTGCATCGCCCAGGTGCATCTGGACGTTGTAGTCGCTGGGAAGCAACGAAGCCGCCTCCCGGAACGAGATCACCGCCTCGTCGAGTCGTTCCTCCCGTTCGGCCTGGATGCCACGATCGAGCGCCCGTTGAGCCGCTTGTTGATGTCGGTTGGACCACAGCGCCACGAGCCGCGTGGCAGCGCCCCGCCCCGTGCCGGTAAGCAGCGAAAAGACGCCAATACCGATGCCGAGTGAGAATGCCCCGAGCACCACACCCCAAATTGGGACCGACCGCCCGAGGAGATCCATCGGCTGTTCCAGCGTGGCCCGATTGGGCAGCAGCAGAAACACCAACAGCATCGCGAGGGCGAAGAGAAACAAGACGCTGAGAAAAGTGCGGAAACGCATCGCGAGGCGAGACTACGGCGGGGGCATACCAGGGTCAAGCCTAACGCGCAGCGATCCGATGCGACGGCGGGAACGGAGAGTCAGTGACGTGCGTACGGATGTCCGGCCTCGTCCGCCAGCGCACGGTAGATCTGTTCGAGCAGCACCACCATGGCAAGCTCATGCGGGAGCGTCATCAGGCCGAGGGAGAGTCGGGCAAAAGAGCGTGCAATGATCGACGGGTCCAGACCGTCCGGACCTCCGATCAGAAACACCACATCCCCGCGTTCGCGCCAGCGCATCAAGCGTGAGCCAAACTCGACCGAGCTCAGCGCATCGCCGCGGCTGTCCAACGCGATCGCGACGTTGCGATCGGTTAGCGAGGCTACCAGCGCGGCCGCTTCATCGCGTTGGCGCTCGGCGGGGGAGTTCCTTCGGCTGGCCGGTACCGCGGCCCGTTCGATCGGAGCGTACCGGGAGATTCGACGCAAATAGTCATCTTCGATGTCGCGCAACGGGCCACGCCGCGTACGCCCCACGCTCAGTACCTGAAAGCCGCGGCTCACGCCGAGAGATCCACTCCGAACTGGGTCAGCGGGACCTCCGAGGCGTCGCCCCACAGACGTTCCAAGCTGTAATAGGCGCGGGCCTCGTCGCTGAAGACATGCACCACGAAGTCGCCGT
>CAZAHQ010000718.1:0-2105 GCA_964484415.1 uncultured Acidobacteriota bacterium
CATGAATGCCAGCGGTGCCACCTCGACGACTCCCTGCTCGATCATGCGACGGGCTCGTTCGTCTTCCCAAATGTCGTAGAGCGCGTCGTAGAGCGGGCGCAGATACGGGTCGACCTTTTGTGCCAGGTCACCCGGCAGAAACCCTAGTCGCTCACCCGCTTCGACGGCCGGCCGGCAGAGAATCAAGCGCCGTACCTGTCGTGAAACGAACGCCTCGATCGCCATGGCGACGGCGAGGTAGGTTTTTCCGGTGCCTGCCGGCCCGATCGCGAACACGATTTCATGCGTACGAATCGCGTCGAGATAGTTTCGCTGTTGCGCCGTTCGAGGAGAGACCAACCGCCGGCCAGGGCCGCGCACGCGTGCCTCGCGAAACTGTTCGGACAGCGGAACGTCGGGCGACTCGCGCACTAGCCGGCAAGCGAGTTGAACATCTTGTGAACTCAACCGAAAACCGGAGGTGGAAAGCTCGGCGAGTTGATCGAGGAATCGCGCGCAGGCATTGGTTGGAACCGGCTCTCCTTTGACCGACACGACCCCGTCACGCGCCGCCAATCGAACACCGAAGGTCTTCTCGATCAGGCGCAGATTGGCATCGAGTTCGCCGAGTACAGCGCGAAAAGCTTCTTGCCCGAAGGCGACGGTGGGAGAAGTACTCACAGGCCTGCGACGGTACCACAACTGCCCACCCCGGCAGAATACGCGCCACCCCTCGGCGGAAACTCGCAGACAACTTCCGGGACGGAATTCGGGGACGGCATACCAATTAAGTTCTCGAGAGTCTCGCGACAACCCACACTCGAGCCGACAAATCCAATCGGTATGCCGTCCCCGAATTTCCGCCGAAGGGCGGCTCGTGCGCAGCTCAGATGATTCTGAGGTGCAGATCGGAGAGTTGGGCCTCGTCGACATCGGCAGGGGCGTTAGTCAAGGGACAGCTCGCCGATGTCGTCTTCGGGAATGCGATCACGTCGCGGATCGACTCCACACCCAAGAGCAGAGCCGCCAAGCGATCGAGCCCCAGCGCGAGTCCACCGTGAGGCGGCGCACCGAACCGCAGCGCATCCAACAAAAAGCCGAAACGACGGCGCGCTTCATCGGGCCCGATCCCCAAGGTGTCGAAGACGAGTTGCTGCACATCGGGCCGATGAATACGGATCGATCCTCCGCCGATCTCGGTACCGTCCAACACGATGTCATAGGCGCGGGCGCGGACTTTTCCTGGGTCGCTCTTCAGAAGCGGCATGTCGGCCGGTTCTGGAGAGGTGAACGGATGATGGCAAGCAAACCAGCGATTGCTTGCTGCATCCCACTCGAAGAGCGGGAAATCGACGACCCAACACAAGGCATGTTTGTCCGTTGGAATGAGTCCCTCGGCGTGTGCGATCGACAACCGCATCGCGCCCAGGACGCGCCGGGCGAGATCGAGCGGCCCAGCCACGAGCAGGGCCAGGTCACCCTCTTTGGCGCCCAAGCGATCGAGCAGCAGCAGCGACGCCTCGGCACCGAGCGCCTTCACGGCCGGCCCGCTGATGCCGTCAGCGCCGCGCTTGAACCACACCAATCCCCCGGCGCCCAACGCTTTGGCCTGCTCACCGAGGCCATCGATCTTGGCACGCGCAAACGCCGCCGCACCGGGCACGACGATGCCGCGCACCACGCCCCCTTCCGCCACCGCCTTCTGAAACACCACGAAGGAACTGGCACCGGCCTGGGCAGTGACGTCCTCGATCGCCAATCCGAATCGCAGATCGGGGCGATCGACACCATAGCGATCCATCGATTCCTGCCACGAGATGCGTCGATACGGTGCGGGCGTGTTCCATCCCGCCAGCCGCGTTGCTGCTTCGACGACTCTTTCAACCATGGCGATCACGTCGGGCACATCGACGAACGACATTTCGATATCGACCTGAGTGAACTCCGGCTGCCGATCGGCGCGCAGATCCTCGTCGCGGAAGCAACGAGCGATCTGGTAGTAACGCTCGCAACCCGACACCATCAACAACTGCTTGAACAGTTGCGGTGATTGCGGCAGTGCGTAGAACGCACCGCGGTGGACCCGCGACGGCACCAAGTAATCGCGTGCCCCTTCGGGAGTCGAG
>CAZAHQ010000719.1:0-2100 GCA_964484415.1 uncultured Acidobacteriota bacterium
TGCCGATCGTCGCGCCGTGAGTGCATTTGACGTCGTTGGCGTAGATCTCTAACTGCGGGCGTGTGTGAACCGTCGCTTCTTTGGAGAGCAGCAGATTTCCGTTGCGTTGAATCGCATCGGTCTTCTGGGCGTGTGGCCGCACGATGATCCGTCCGCTGAACACCGCAGTCGCTTGATCGTCCAACACGCCGCGATAACTCTCGTGGCTCGCTCCGTGCGGCTGTGCGTGATCGAGCGTGGTGTGATTGTCGCAGTGTTGTCGACCGGTCAGCGCGTAGAGTCCATCGAGGGCGACCTGCGCTCCCTCGCCGTCGAGCAATACGCTGGCGTCATTGCGCGTCAGTGTGGCTCCCAGAGAAGCGCTGAAGGCCGAGATCTGACCATTCCTGCCTGCTCGTGCAGCAAATCGACCGAGGTGAAACCCTTGATACGGTTCGTCCTGAATTCTCAGGTAGTCGACGCGGGCCGCTTCTTCGGCGTGGACCTCGGTGACGGCGTTGGTGAGTAGTGTCGCCTCGGTCAGTGCGATGAAAGTCTCGACGACGCCGAGTTGTGCCCCGCGCCCCGCAACGACGAGAGTTCGCGGATGTGATGCGAACGTTCCAGGCTCGCAGGTCACGAAGTGAACGATTTGGATCGGGTCGCGCAACGTGAAGCCGTCGGCGGCGATGATCGCAACGCCGTCACGAAACAGGGCTGTGTTGAGCGCGGAGAACGGCTGATCTTTCGACTCGGCGATCGTTGCTAACGAATGTTCGAACAGTCCGGGCTGGCTGTTGATGAGTTCGGCGAGCCCCCCGCAGCGTAAGCCCGCCTGCGTGAGGTCATCCGACAGGGTGCGGTCGAAGACACCGTTGATCGTCACAAGTCGTTGGCGCCCGAGCGATCCCCAGGGGGCTGACGCGAGCGCAGGGACGATTTCCGCCCGCGGCGGCATCGCTAACGGCGCGAACGCCGTTGCCGCGAGACTCGCGAGATTGGTCTGCCGCCAGCCTTCATGGCTCGGCGAGGGGAGTCCCTCGTCGTCGAACCGCGCTTGTGCCTGCTGCCGGCGCAGGGTCAACCACGAGGGCTCTGCGGCAGGACCGACGGATCGGAACGCTGCAAGTCCATCGAGGAACCGACGAGGTTCGATTGCTGCTTGGCTCACAGCCACGCTCCTCAGGCCGCGCCGGCCGGGAACTGCTCGATCCAACCGTAGCCCTTCGCTTCCAACTCCAAGGCCAGGTCGCGCCCCCCGGAACGCACGATTCGCCCTCCAGCCAGTACGTGGACGATATCCGGCACGATGTAATCGAGCAGCCTCTGATAGTGAGTCACAACAATGATCGCGCGGTCTGGAGCGCGAAGCGCATTGACCCCGCTCGCGACGGCTTTGAGTGCATCGATATCAAGGCCGGAATCGGTTTCGTCGAGCACCGCCAGCCGCGGCTCCAGGACAGCCATCTGGAAGATCTCGTTACGCTTCTTTTCTCCGCCCGAGAATCCTTCGTTGACCGAGCGTTGCAGCAACCGCTCGTCGATCTCCAACAGTTTCATCTTCTCGCGCATCAGGGCGAGAAACTCCATAGCATCCAGCTCAGGCAGGCCATGGTGCTTCCGCTTGGCGTTCAGAGCGGCCTTGAGGAAATAGGTATTGCCCACACCCGGGATCTCGACCGGGTACTGAAAGGCCAGAAAGACGCCATCGCGGGCACGTTCCTCGGGCGGCAGTTCGAGTAGATCTCTACCGTCGAGCTGAATCGACCCGCTGGTCACTTGGAAGCTGTCGCGGCCTGCGATGACTTGCGCCAGAGTGCTCTTTCCCGATCCGTTGGGGCCCATGATGGCGTGAACTTCACCGGCACGGACGAGCAAGTCGATACCGCGAAGGATCTGTTTCTCATCAACGCTGACATGTAGGTCTTTGATTTCCAGCATGCGGTTGTATTCGCCGGAGTTACCCGACGCTGCCCTCCAGACTGATTCCAAGAAGTTTTTGCGCTTCGACAGCGAACTCCATCGGAAGTTCGCGAAATACTTCCTTGCAGAAGCCGTTGACGATCATCGACACGGCATCTTCGGAGGAAAGGCCGCGCTGTCGACAGTAGAAGATCTGGT
>CAZAHQ010000720.1:0-2093 GCA_964484415.1 uncultured Acidobacteriota bacterium
ATGTTTGCACCCAGGCGCACCACATGGCCAACTGGTTCGCCCCCGGCGGCCGCGTCGGCCATGTGAAGTCCCTTGACTTCCGCGTCGGCGGCATGGTGCACTACTCGCAAAGCGCACCGGACGGCAGCGATATCGTTTGGGGCCGCGGTGTATACACGGAGATCAGCCCGAAGGACCGCATCGTGTACATGCAAAGCTTCAGTGATGAGCACGCCAACATCGGCTCGCACCCGATGGCTCCGGGATGGCCCCGCGTGATGCACTGCATCTACCTGTTTGATGACCTGGGCGCGAACCGTACGCGGCTAACGGTGGAATGGACGCCTGCGGACGACAGCAGCCCCGAGGCCATCGCGATGTTCGACAGCGCACGCGCCGGCATGGACGGTGGTTGGAAAGGCACGCTCGACAATCTGGAGAACTACCTCAAAACCGTGATGTGATGGCCACCCGACGATCCGCCGCACCAGGGAAGCGTACAAAGACGACGACCAAGACTTCCGGTATCGCGAAAGTGAAAGTCGTGCCGAAGGGCGCTCGCGAATTCGTGATCACACGCAGTTTCAACGCGCCGCGCGAACTGGTCTTCGATGCGCTCAGCAAACCGCCCATGGTGAAGCGCTGGCTGAACGGTCCACCCGGCTGGTCCATGACCACCTGCACGATCGACCTGCGCGTGGGCGGAAAGTTCCGCTACGTGTGGCACAACCAAGCAGGGCACGACATGGGCTTGACAGGTGTGTACCAGGAGGTGGTGCGGCCGGAGCGTATCGTGAATACCGAAGTGTTCGAACCTGTTTGGTATCCGGGCGAGGCCCTTTCGACCACCGTGCTCACCGAGAAGAAGGGCATCACGCTGATGACGATCACGGCGCGTTACGACTCGCGGAAGACCCGCGATGAGATCCTCGCTTCGCCGATGGAGGGCGGGCTGGAGTTCAGCTATCAGGAGTTGGATGCGCTGCTGGCCGCGAAGAGTGCAACGGGTACGAAAACGTCTTCGTCCCGCACGGGCGGGAAGACCAAGCCAGGGAACGCTTTGTTCACGGGCGTATCCGAGCCGGCGGACGTGGATGCTTACATGAAGAAGCTGAAGCATCCGCTCAAACCCGTTGCGGAACAGTTGCGCAAGCTGATCCTGGGCGCGGACAAGTCGATCGGCGAAGGCATCTACTGGAACGCGCCGTGCTTCTACTTCACCGGAACGATGAAGCCCTTCGATCCGAAGACCTACAAGCGCTACATCGTCGGCTTCAACTTCTTCAAGCAAGACATGCTGCGCCTCATCTTCCTGCGTGGAGCCGATGTGCAGAAGAAAGGAGACCTGCTCACCGGCGACTACACCGACGGCCGCAGGCTCGCGCTCTTCAGCAGTATGGCCGACGTGAAGAAGCACGAGAAGGAGATCAAGCGCATCGTCAAAGAACTCGTCAAGAATATGTAAGGGCGAGAATTTTCTCGCCCCAACCGCTACAACCATGATCACACCCCCCGAAGTCATCAGCACCAAGGAGATCGCCACCGCCGTGATCCCGCTCATCATCCCTGGCCGCGACATGCCGAAATACATGGACCCAGCGATCCAGGAGATCATCAAGACCATCACCGGCCAAGGCATCAACATTGCCGGTCCGATGTTCAGCTATCACCATCGCCGACCCAGCGACACGTTCGACTTCGAGATCGGCTTCCCGGTGTCGAAAGCGATCAAGGAAGAAGGACGCGTGATCAACAGCAAGCTGCCCGCCGTGAAAGTCGTGCGCAGCGTGTACCAAGGCCCGTACGAAGGCTTGGCGCAAGTCTGGCCCGCATTGCAGAAATGGGTACGCGAGAACGGCCACGGGGAAACGGGCAAGTTCTGGGAGAGCTACCTGAACAACCCGAGCGAAGTGAAGAGCGCGAGCGAATACCGTACGGAATTGAATTGGATCGTCAGCGAGTTGTAGCGTCGACCCACTGGGTCGACCGAACGGACCACATGAAGAAGGGCGCAGGCAAACCAAGAGTCGCGATTCCGGGTCAAGCCCGGAATGACAAAGACCTGAAGGCGGTCGTGGCCTGGTTGGAAGCGCGCGGCTCGAAGAAGGCGCGTG
>CAZAHQ010000721.1:0-2088 GCA_964484415.1 uncultured Acidobacteriota bacterium
GTCAAGCGGTAAGCGAATCAACTGCCATTCGTTGGTGCGGTACGGAAGCGAGTAGTACCCCTGTGTGGGTCCGCGTTCGCGCTTGGAGAAGGACAGGGAGGCTGTTCCTTGACTACCCTCGTTCCAGACCGCGAGCTCGAGCGTAGCGTGTGCACCCCGCGGCAACCAAACCGGAGGCGCGATCAGTGCCGAGTAGGCCCGCGGCGCGAACGCGCCGGCACCGAGCGCGGAAAACAACTTCGACCCGGAAAACGGCTGTACCTCAGGAATCGCCGAGCTCCCCCATGTCCATCCATCGAGCGGGCTCGCGTACGTGTAATAGCCTCCCGATGGCCGATGGGTGAACCCTTGTTCTCCCGACTCGAAATCGGCACGCATGTCGCGAATGACGATCACCCCGTTGTGCTCGCTGTCCTCGCCGGAAATCGTGACAGCCCTTGGTTCGCTCGAGGTAATCTCGATCGTCACCAGCCCGGCTTCGAACTCGACCAACGCACGATCGGTGCCGCCCCCTGAAATCAAGCGCCCAACGGTCGCGGTCGCGGCAAAAATTCCACCCCCCTCGAGCACGACGGTCGTGCGCACTCCCTGGCGGCCGCTCTGCAGCACACCCTCGGGATCGATCAAGCGAAGCGTGATCGGAACACGGCCCCCGCTGAGTGCGAACGGCCTGGCCTCGGACCGCACCAACAACACCGTATCGGGGAACAGGTCACATTCATCGCCCGCGCCATCGCCGTCACGGTCGTTGTTGTCGCTGCTCGGCGTGTCGGGGCAACGGTCGCGACGATCGACCAACCCGTCGGCATCGCGGTCGTGGCACAGATCGCTCTGATCGTCATTGCGCGTCAGTGGACAGGTGTCGATGTCGTCGGCGTACCCGTCGCGATCGCTGTCGGATAGCTCGGGATCGGTCCCTCGTTGGATCTCCTCCCGACTGCTGACGGTATCGCTGTCGGCGTCGTCATCCGCCGCGTAGACCTGGATCGACTGCTCATCCGCGACCACGGCAAGCTCGTCGATCGCCCATTGCGGCACCTCGTCTTGGACATACTGCACGTCAGCGGAAAAGAAAAACCTCGCAGTGAGGTCGACCTCTGGGAGCTTGAAGCGCTGCAATCCCCAGTTGCTCCCGGAGCCGTCGACCCGCCCGAGTTCTGTGCGCTCATCGCTATTGAGCGCTTGGAGGTTTATCGAGCCGGGCGTGCGTCGCGCCGTCGCGCGGAACCACGAGTACAGTTCCAACCGCGCGTTACGCGCTGCATGAAGCGTGTAGTGCGGTGTGGCAAACACGCCCGGTCCACGTTCGCCTGCGGCTTGGTCCTCGGCGACGGCGCTGTACGCGAATCGACCGTGTCGACCGCCGGTCATCTCCTCGGGGACCGTTCCCCAGTGCCACGGGCCTTCCAGCGTGACGTCCGGATCTTCCGTTTCGAAGTCCTCGCGCAACAACTCCACGAATACGCTGATCGCTTCGTTCCCTGCGTCGGTGCCGGAAAGCAGCACGCTCTCGACGACGTCATCCACTAGATCGATCTCGGCACCCCCTTGACTCAGCTCGATCGTGACGGCGCTGGAGCCGCCGCCACTGAGTAGATTCCCGCGCCGCGCCTCGCTGGCAAACCGCGCCGATCCGCTGACCGTCAAGCGAATGCGCGAGCCGTCGATCTCAGGCCGTGAGGCTGCGGAATCGTCTTCGAGTTGCACCCTGACCGTTGCCGGCTCACCGACGATCAGTCCCGGTGGCCCCACAATCCGAGCTCGTAACCGCACCGCCGGATAGCGATCGCACGGATCACCGACGGTGTCGCCATCGCTGTCCTGCTGCGCGACATTGGATGTGTCCTTGCAGTTGTCCAGCGCATCCAACGCGCCGTCACCGTCTCGGTCCTCGCAGGCGTCCCCTTGCCCCGCTTGGCCACCGGTGTCGACCTGGTCGACATTCTTGGTGATTGGACAGTTGTCGGCTGAGTCCTCGACACCATCGCCATCGCTATCGTTGGAGAATGGATCGGTACCGAGCGCCGACTCCTGCTCAAACGTCAGTCGATCTCCATCTGAATCAGAATCGCCGGCGACGAAGCGCAC
>CAZAHQ010000722.1:0-2084 GCA_964484415.1 uncultured Acidobacteriota bacterium
GCTGACCAGATGGGTGTTGCGGGCCAAGCACTCGGGCGCGGGCGGGCCGACCACAGACAGATCGACGGCACAGGCGACACCGAGCCGCGAGCCAGCATCGGGTCAAGACAGCCCAGGAGTGCTCGATCCGACGGCGCTCGATGCGATCCGCGGGCGCGGCCCATCCGGCCCGAAGATCCTCGAGCGCGTGGTTCGGACCTTCCTGTCCGATACGCCGGCGAACATCGACCAACTGCGTGCCGCCGTGTCGAGTGGGGATACCGTCACCGCTCATCGCTTGGCGCACACGCTGAAGTCCAGCGCGGCCACGGTCGGCGCGCTGCAGCTCTCGACGCTTTGCAAGGCCCTGGAGCTACAAGCCAAGTCGGGTGAGTGCCCGCTTTCCTCGGAGGCGATCGAGCGCGTCGCGATGGAGTATCGCTCCGCCGAGTCGGCCCTGGTTGCGATGCTCGAGCAGGAGGCGGCGCATGCATCCGCCTGATACGCGAACCTCGGGGCGCCGAATCCTGATCGCCGACGATGACGGGACGGCGCGAATGCTCGTCGCCGAGTCGTTCCGCGCTGAAGGGTTCGAGGTGGTCGAAGCGGAAGACGGCGCGCAAGCGCTCGAGGCGTTCAAGCAGGCTCAGCCACAACTCGTGATCCTGGACGTGATGATGCCCGGCATGGATGGGTTCGCGGCCTGCACGGCGCTGCGCAAACTCCCTGACGGAGCCTCGGTCCCGATTCTGGTGATGACCGGCTTGGAAGACGTCGATGCGATCACACGAGCGTTCGCCGCCGGTGCCACCGACTTCGTCACCAAGCCAATCAGTTGGCAGATGTTGAGTCATCGCGTGCGCTATCTGCTGCGTTCCAAGGACACGCTCGACGAATTGCGCCGCAGCGAACAACGGCTCGAGTTGGCTCAACGCATCGCCGGACTCGGACACTGGGATTGGGATCTGCAAACCGGACAACAGCGTTGGTCGGTGGAAACGCATCGCTTGCTGGGCGTTCCAGTGGATCGGGAGCAACTGCGGATCGAGGACTACCTCGATCAGGTCCATGCCGACGATCGAGGCGAGGTGACACACGCGTTGCACGCCGCCGCGGGAGGGGCGAGCGCGTATCAGCTCGATCATCGGATCAGCCTGCCCGATGGGACGATCCGGCATGTCGAGGCGCAGGCTGAAATCGTTATCGGCGATCGTGGTGAGCGCGTGCTTGCCGGGACGCTCTTGGACATCACGGAGCGCAAACGTGTCGAGAATCAGATTCGCGAGCTGGCCTACTACGACAGCCTTACCGGGTTGCCGAATCGAGCCTTGCTGCACGACCGCTTGCAGACCGCCATTTCAACGGCGCGACGACGGAACCTGACTGTTGCGGTGATGTTTCTCGATCTCGACAACTTCAAACGAATCAACGACACCCTGGGCCATACCGCGGGTGACCAGGTGCTCAGAGAGGTCGCAGAGCGTCTCAAACGAGCGGTGCGCGCCACCGACATGGTGGTGCGAGACGGTGCCGCAGCACCCGAGCACACGATCGCTCGGCTCGGCGGCGATGAGTTCATCGTAATGCTCTCCGAGGTCAAGCGGGGCGAGGACGTCGTCAAGGTCGCGAGCCGGATTCTTGAAGTACTGGAGGCTCCGACCACCATCGAGGGAAGTGAGGTATTCGTCTCGACCAGCCTTGGGATCAGTCTCTTCCCGCAAGACGGCGGCGGGGTCGAGGAGTTGTTGAAGAACGCCGATGCCGCGCTATATCACGCCAAGGACTCCGGGCGAAACAACTTCCAGTTCTACAGTCCGGCGCTCAATCAGGCGGCGTTCCAACGCTTGTCGATCGAGTCGAGCCTCAGGCGTGCCGTCGAGCGCGATGAATTCGTCCTGCACTACCAACCGATCGTCGACTGTGAGCGCGCCGTGGTGATCGGCGCCGAAGCGCTGATTCGTTGGAATCATCCCGACCTCGGCCTGGTGCAACCGTCGAACTTCATCGGAGTTGCCGAGGAGTCGGGGTTGATCATCCGCATCGGCGAGTGGGTGGCGCGCACGGCATTGAAGCAGGCGCGGCTTTGGCTCGATGAAGGTCACACA
>CAZAHQ010000723.1:0-2080 GCA_964484415.1 uncultured Acidobacteriota bacterium
TGAACGACACGATCGCGTTCCAGGCTCACCGCCGACGTATCCAACTGCAGCAGCGACTCGCCGGCTCGGATCGCATCTCCTGCCCGCCGCAGCACACGAAGGACGCGCGCTTCGATCGGGCAGGTCAGCAACTGCTCGCTTTGGGGCTCGATCACCCCTGAGGCCTCCAGCGCCTGATCGATCGGTCCGCGCTCGACGCGTTCGAGCCGCAGCGCGCTACGCTGCACGGTCGGTCGCAACCACCGGCCGAGTCCCCAATAGGAACCGAAGGTGAGCCCGATGACGACCACACCGATGGCGATCCGACGCCGGCGACGTCGTGCGAGTTCGGAATCCTCGATCGGGCGATCCATCAAGACGGCTCCTCGCGCGACAGCAAAGCAAGGCCAGTGCCAGCGACCGACGCCCTGTTCTGTTGCACTTAGCCGTGGCTCGACCGGGCGGACTGTTCGATTTCGCACACCGAGCGTGCGGCGATGAACGGTGCGCGCGCTGCGGCAGATCGGCAGTGGCGGCGCGCCTGAGGTTGCCAGAGTGCCGTTGTGACGACCCCGGGGCGACTCAGTTCTTCCTTCGCGCCGGCACCGCAAGCGACCGCGCACCGTTCTTTCCGATCGCTCGCACCGCGAAGTACTGGTTGTCGGTCGAGACCTGATCGAGCACTGTCTCGCCCGTTGCACCGACGCGTCGCAGCAGCTCCCAACGCGGCGCGGTCGTCTCCCTGGACAGGATCTCGAAGCCGCCGCGTGCGTCGTCCGGATCGGCCTCGATCGTGATTCGCGCCGATGGCGTTACCTCGCCTCCGATCCAAACGGCGGTCGGCGGTGCCGGCGCATCGGCGAGATCGGCCAGCAGTCGTGTCGACAATCTGGCCGAATCGGCAATGAACTCGAAATCGAGAAACTGCGTCAGGTCGCCGAACGCTGTCTCCCCTTCGACGCGCACGTTCTGGTGTTGGTGGCGGTAGTCCTCCAGCGGTTCCGTGAACCGAATTGCGGGCGACCCCGCATCGACAAACGGCAAGTGATCGCCGCCCCGACCCAATCGATCGCGACGGAAGATCATGCGAACCGACTCCCGCCCTGCCTGTTCCTCAACGCGGCGCGCCAATTCTCGACTGGGCGAATCGATTCCGTCAGGCCCGCCCTCGCTAAACACACGCAGCCGTTTGTCGGTTGCTCCCGCCGTCGCCCCCACGATGTCGCAGGTGATCACGCCGCCGACCTCGAAATGCTGTTGCTCCAACCATGTTTTCATTCGCTTGGCGCCCAACAATCCCTGCTCCTCCCCCGACACGATCGCGAGGATCACTGTCGCTCTCAGCGGCGAGCGAGACACCAGCGCTTCGGCCGTAAGCACCGCCACAGCCACACCGGAGGCATCGTCGTCGGCACCCGGCGCGTCGCTGGTAGCGTCCATCACATCGCTCGCACGCGAATCGAGATGTCCCGAAAGCACGAACGCGCGTGCCGCCAACCGCGGGTCGCTGCCGCGCAAAACGGCATACACGTTCTGCATCTCGACGACACGATCGCCGGTGCGCGCGCCTGACGTTTCAAATCGGTCGACGACCACCGTCAGCCGTCCGTTGCTGGCTGCGGCGAGCTTGTTCAACGCGGCCAGCACGACGTCGCGGCCGCATCCGATTCCGCGCCGAGGGTTGTCCCATGCCGAGAGCAAGTGCCTGGTGCCGCAGGCGACAAGCGATTCGATCAGCTCTCGCGGGTCCGCGGCCTGGCTGGAAGGGAGCACCAGTCCGAGGAGGCTAAGCAACAGAGCACGGAGATTTCTCACGGTCCCCTCCTCGTGGGCAAACTAAGCGTCGGCAGCCCTAGTGTAAGCGAGCGTCGGGGCGCCGCTGCGATCCAAGATGCTCACCACCAGACAGGCACTTTGTTCGGTCATCCCCGTCCGCGACCGGATGGTTCTCCCTGGCGAGTTCACTTTGGCCGACTTATCTATCCCCTACTGACGAGTTTGCTAACCGAGGGTGCGCCCTCGGGGGTTTCTCCGTATACTCCCCGCCGTTCGCCCGGGCGGCGCAGTGGGCTTCGGTTTTCTGTGCCCATAGCGCCAAGCC
>CAZAHQ010000724.1:0-2075 GCA_964484415.1 uncultured Acidobacteriota bacterium
CTTAGCGTTGTCACCATTGCCGCCGATGCGCCAGTTCGGCGTGATCGCGTCATCCGCTTTCATGCTCTCGATGATTGCCGATTTCACCGCGCTGCCGGCTGCGCTCTGGTTGCTGAGACGGTGGATTCGCCGCCCTGGAGGCGACTAGAACCTGACCCCTTCTTTGCGGCCGTGGTCGGTGCGCATGTCATAGTCCGCGTCGCGCGCACGCCCCTCATCGATCGCCTTCTTGGCCAGTTCTCGGGCTCGTTGGGTGAGTTCGTGACACGCTGCCGACGGTAAGTCGAGCAGTGCATCGTGAAGCTGCTGACCGGCATCGACAGCGTTCTGCCGATGCCCTTGCTCATGTCGATCGAGTGCAGCACGAAACGTCAGCCACTTGTCACGGAGCTTCTGGTCGCCGTCAGCCGAGTTGATCCAGCGTGGCACCGTAATGGTGATCAACGCGGTCACGCGAGCCGATCCCACACGACAGCGGTCGGCCTCGACCGCCGGTTCAAGCGACCAATCCAATGTCCAACTGCTGAAGCCGTAGGCTCGGTGTCCGGTCGGCAGGCTCGGGCCCTTCGCGCGCATCTCGCGGGTCAGTTGCCGCGCTGTCGAGCCTTGGATGTCGTATTCGTTCACGCGCAGCGACACGGCGGTTTGCGCCGCGGCCGGCGCCGTGCAGGCCAAGAGAACGAGGGCTCGACACCAGTGCATCGCCGCGATTGTAGGCGCGCACCAGGATCCCGCATACCCCTACAATCGGCGTGTGCCCGAACTCCCCGAAGTCGAGACAGTCGCGCGGCAGCTCGCACCACTGCTCACCGGCAGAATCATCACCCGTGTCGATCTGCTCGATCCGCTGCTGAAGAAGCGGTCGGTACCGCGACTCGAGGGGCGTGCCATCGAAGCGGTGCGTCGGCTCGGGAAGCAGGTGTTGTTCAGCTTCTCGGGCGCGCCGCTGCATCTGGCGGTTCACCTTCGCATGACAGGGCGGTTGATCTACGAGCCCGATGTAAAGCCGAGTACACCCAGTCATCTGCGCGCGCGTTTCAGCTTCGATCGAGGGCGACTGCACTTCATCGATACCAGACGATTCGGCACGTTTACATGGGCCGCCGACCTCGTTCAACTCACGCCGGTAGGTCTTGATCCGTTCTCGACCGAATTCACGCCCCTCGCGTTGGCTCGTCTGGTCGCCAAGAGCCCCACGGCACTCAAGGTCTGGCTGTTGCGACAGGACAAGTTGGTCGGCGTCGGCAATATCTATGCGTCCGAGATTTGTTACGTCGCAAGGCTCAGCCCGTTTCGCGCGGCCGGCAGCCTCCGGCGAGCCGAGATCGAGGCGTTGTACGAGGCCACGCTGGCGGTCTTGTCTCGCGCCATCGACAACAGCGGAACGACCTTCTCTGACTTCCAAGATGCATACGGACTGACCGGCTCATATCAACGTTACCTGGGCGTGTACGAACGAGCGGGGGAGCCCTGCCAGCGCTGCAACACGCCGATCAAGCGCCGTACTCAGGCGCAGCGCAGCACCTATTGGTGCCCCGGCTGCATCGCACGGGCTCGATAAGCTGTTGCCCCGCGTCGTGGCGGCGGCGAGAATCCGCGCCTTATGTCCTCGGCGATCCGTTGTCGCGACCTGAAAAAAACCTACCCGGGCAAGCCACCGGTCGACGCGGTGCGCGGTGTCGATCTCGAGGTTCAGCGCGGGGAGTGTTTCGGCTTGCTCGGCCCGAACGGTGCCGGCAAGACCACCACCGTCGAGATTCTCGAAGGATTGATCGAGCCGACGTCGGGAACCGTCGAAGTACTCGGGATGACGTGGGCACGCGACCAGCGTGCGCTGCGGGCGCAACTCGGTGTGACCTTGCAGGAAACACGCTTGGCCGAGAAGCTCACGGTGCTCGAAACGATTCGCCTGTTTAGCTCCTTCTTCAAGCTCAGTCGCGATCCGCACGAGGCGCTGGCCCAGGTGCAATTGCAAGAGAAGGCCGATGCCTGGGTCAAGAATCTGTCCGGCGGGCAGAAGCAACGCTTGGCGGTGGCATGTGCTCTGGTCGGCGATCCGCAGTTGCTGTTCCTCG
>CAZAHQ010000725.1:0-2073 GCA_964484415.1 uncultured Acidobacteriota bacterium
AGTGAGAACGCATCGCCGCAGGCACTCGAACGACTACAGGTGCTGTCAGCCACCGACGACGGTTTTCGTGTTGCCGAAAAAGACCTCGAACTTCGCGGGCCGGGAGAATTCGCCGGCACCGCACAATCGGGACTGCCGACGTTCGCTGTGGCCGATCTGGTGCGTCATGGCGATCTCTTGATCGCCGCTCGAGAAGATGCGTTTCAGTGGGTTCAGGCGCACGGTGAACGCGGCATCCCCGAAGCGCTTTGGAAAGAGGTGTTGCGGCGTCACGGGGAGCGCCTGCGACTGGCGGAGACCGGATGAACGAAACGACACAAGCAGGCTTCCCACTGGAGCTATCGGCTGCCCAACACGAAGAGCTGCTCGCGGCTGTTACGGCCAGGCTCGTGGCGGTGGTCCGCAACATCGATCGGCAGCCTGCGTGGCAACCGGAAGCGTTGTCGACCATGCCGCTCGATGAACTCCCCGAACACGGCACGCCACTCGAGACCGTGCTCGATCGATTCTTTGAACAGGCGTTGCCGGGTGGGCGCTTCACCACCAGCCCGCGTTACTTCGCCTACGTTCCCGGCGGGGGATTGCCGCAGGCGGCGGCGGCGGAGCTGCTGGCCAGCACGGTCAACCGGTTCACCGGGATACGAATCGCGGCGCCCGGAATGGCGGCGATCGAATCGAGCGTGATTGCCTGGCTCAAAACGATGATCGGTTTTCCATCCAGCGGCGCGGGAGCGCTGTTATCGGGCGGGTCGCTGGCCAACTGGAGCGCGGTGATCGCGGCTCGTGAACGTTACTGGCCACGGTGCGAAGGAGATTTCTCGCAGGGGCGCCTCTACCTGTCGGACCAGACGCACGATTGCAATCACAAGGCGGCGCACTTGGCCGGCTTTCCCGAGGCCTGCCTGCGAGTGATCCCGAGCGACAGGCACTCGCGGATCGATCTCGATCGGCTCGAGGACGCGATTCGGTCCGATCGTGCCGCCGGACACAGACCGTTTCTGGCGATCGGGAATGCGGGGAATGTCAACGCCGGTGCGGTCGACGATCTCGAGGCGATGAGCGAGATCTGCGCACGCCACGGTCTGTGGTTTCACGTCGACGCCGCCTATGGCGGATTCTTCGCACTGACCGCGCACGGTGCGCGTGTCTTGCGCGGGATGCCGCGCGCCGACTCGGTCACCCTCGATCCACACAAAGGGCTGTTCCTGCCGTTCGGTACCGGCGCGATCGTGCTGCGTGATGCCGCTTCTCTGGTCGCAGCACAGTCGATCGACGCCGACTATCTGCCCGGCATGTCGACGCAGGGTGACTTCGATCCGTGTCAGCTCACGCCGGAATTATCGCGACCATTTCGTGCGCTCCGGCTGTGGTTGCCGATCTCGCTCCACGGAATCGCCGCCTGGCGAGAGGCACTGGAAGAAAAACTGGTGTTGGCGCAATCGGCCCACGCCGAGATCGCGTCGCTGGCCGGTGCCGAGATCGTTGCACCGCCCGATCTATCGCTCTTTGCTTGGCGTCGCGGCGACGTCGACGAAGCAGCGAATCGCGAGCTGCTGAGGCGGCTGAATGCCTCGGGCCGGATGCACTTTTCTTCGACCACAGTTCACGGCCGATTTTTCTTGCGCCTGATCGCGCTGAACTTCCGCACCCATCGCGCACACATCGACGAGGCTCTGACCGCGATTCGTGCTGCGTGGAAGTAGCGCCCGGCGGCGGTGTCCTAGTTCTGCCAAACCGCGAATCGTTGGCGGCGCAGCAACTCGGCTAACTCGAACTCCTTGGCGAGTGCATCGCGCCACGACATCGGGTTGTACGATTCGTACAGGTGTGGCAAGAGCCGCAAGCCGAACTGCTTGACGTAGGGGCAGGCCTTGATCCCCGCCAAGTGATTGGCCAGTCGTTCCTCGGGTTGCAGCCCGGTGCTGCCGACATACACGCACGGCAAAACGGGATCGTGATGCGGGTTGGCCCGCCGAAATCGCACGCGCGTGAGGACCTTCGGGCTGAGTTCGATCACACAGACGTGATGATGACGTGCCATGCTGTCGCTCCCTCGACAGCATACTCAATTAG
>CAZAHQ010000726.1:0-2070 GCA_964484415.1 uncultured Acidobacteriota bacterium
GCTACCGGCAAACGCGCGCGCGACGGCAACTCGTTGCTGCTCGCCCCCCGACAACTGCGCCGGATAGTGATGAGCGCGCTCTTGCAAACCGACCGCACTGAGCGATTCGGCCGCCCGTGCCCGCGCGTCGCTGGCACCCTGTAACTCCAGCGGCAACATCGCATTCTCGATCGCGGTCATGTTGGCCAGCAGTTGAAAAGACTGGAATACGAACCCAACGTTCCGTCGGCGCCAAATCGCCAGATCGTCTTCGGAAAGGTCCTGGATCTCGCGCCCGTCGTACAGCACGCGGCCATCACTGGGCCGATCCAGCCCGGCCATCAACGCGAGCATCGTCGACTTACCGCTTCCCGATGGGCCGAGGATCGCGAGAAACTCTCCGGCCTCGACGCTAAGATCGACACGGTCCAGGATGGTCAGCGTTCGTTCCCCAGAAGGGAGTCGTTTGGTGAGCATTTCGAGTGCGAGGCGAGGCGTGGTCGGCATGCGTCGGTGGTCTCTTTTGCGATGTGTGGCACTCAGTCTACTGATCACAGCGATTTGCGCCTGCGATGTGGGCCGTTCGTCCGACACCCCGCTTCCAACGGTCGCGAGCCGCAGCGCGGCGGCGGGCGACACCGGGACCGGCGCACAGCCAATCGCGCAACCGGTGCTGATCGTCTGCTTGGGCGATAGCCTGACGGCCGGCCTCGGATTGAGCGAAGAACAGGCGTTCCCCGCGCTCGTCGAGCAGGCTCTTCGCAATCAATCGCTGGCGGTTCGCGTGATCAACGCGGGGGTCAGTGGCGACACGACTGCAGGCGGCGTACGCCGCGTCGATTGGCTCTTGAAACAACACCCCGACATCCTGGTGATCGGATTGGGAGCGAACGACGGACTGCGGGGTCAGCCCCTCGACGGTATTGCCGAGAACCTGCGGACGATCATCGACAAGGCTCAGGCGGCCGGCGCGAAGGTGTTGCTGCTGGGGATGCGTATTCCGACCAACTACGGCACGGCGTACGCCGATGGTTTTCGCGCGATCTATCCGCGCCTGGCCAAACAGATGAGCGTGGCTTTGGTGCCGTTCCTGCTCGAGGGAGTGGCTCTGGACCCGACGTTGAATCAGGCCGACCAGATTCATCCCAATGCCGAAGGACACAAGATCGTGGCCCGCACGGTACTCTCGCAGCTTGCCCCCCTGGTGCGTGAGCACGGCCACCCGTAGATTATCGCGCGATGAATCTCGTCTTTCTTTCCAACGCCAATGCCGTCCACCTCAAAGAGTGGTCGGAGTACTTCCAGCATCGCCTCGGTCATACCTGCACGGTTCTGACGATCCCCAAAGCCGCCATGCCGTACGACGGTGTCGAGGTGATCGACATCGGAAGCCGGTTGAGCAGCAGCAAGCTGGCCTGGCCACTGTTGGTTCCCAAGATCCGACGAGTCCTGCATCACAAGCGCGCCGATCTGCTGATCGCCTACCGGGTCGTGAGTTATGGTTTCCTGGCCTCACTGGTCGGGTTTCGGCCACTCGTCATGGCCGCGCAAGGCGGCGATTTGGTCTGGCCTCCCGACGACAGATTCGGCCAGTTCACGGCGCGTCGTGCCTGCAAGAGCGGCGATTACTTCAACGCTTGGGCCGACAACATCAAAGACGAACTGATCCGGTATGGCGCTGCTTCAGAAAAGATCTTCGTCTGCTCACGCGGCATCGACTTTCGAACCTTTCCTGCGCTGCCGCACAAGCCGCCTGGGCCACCGACGATCTGCGTCACGCGCGGACTCTTGCCGTCATACAACTTCATTCAACTGATCGAGGCGATGCCTTCCGTGTTGCGCGATCTACCCGAGGCGCGGCTGACGATCGCCGGCGATGGCCCGGAACGTCCTGCACTCGAAGCGCGCGCGCGCGCGTTGGGCGTCGCAGGCGCGATCACGTTCCTCGGTCATCAGCCGCGACAGGGAATCATCGATCTACTCACCAGGTCACAGTTGTATGTATCGACCACGATCACCGATGGATTGCCGCTCTCGCACTTCGAGGCGATGGCCGCCGGTGTCTTCCCGGTCGTCAGCGACATCGCGGCC
>CAZAHQ010000727.1:0-2069 GCA_964484415.1 uncultured Acidobacteriota bacterium
GGAAGTCGCAGGGTCCGTCTTGGAGGAGCAAGCGGCGCCTGGTCTGCGTCGCGCCTTGCGACCCGCCAACGCCATCACGCTGACCGCACTCGCGGCGTTGTTGGGTGCGGCGGTGCTGCGCCTTCGCGCGGGTCGCGTCCTTAGCGAGCGTTGTCCGCGCTGCGGCCGCGCGCGATGCGGGCGCTGCCCCGGTGAAGCACAGGCGTCGCACGGCCCGTTGTGTGCGGCGTGTGACGGTTTGTTTTCGCGCCGCGAGGGGCTTTCCCCTCAGGCGCGCCGCGAGCAGGCTGCGCACGTCGATCGGTACCTCCGAAGAACGGGGAATAGCCGCGCGATCGTCAATCTGCTTTGGCCAGGAGTCGCACAGATTCATGAGGGTCGAACGCTTCTGGGCGTCGTTCTCGCGTCGCTATTTGCGATTGGCGTGACCGCCTGGTGTTGGCCGCAACAGATCCTGCCGACCGGTCCCTTGATCGGGATCTGGCCGCCCGGAAGAGCGGCGCTGATCGCGATCGGTTTGATCTGGTTGATATCTCAGCTCCCTCCACTGCGGCCGTTGTCGATGCTGCAGCGCACAGGGAGGTAGATCATGGCGCTGCGCGGTACGCTCGGTGACTTCTCGCTCGCCGACATCCTGCAGTTGATTGGTCTTCAGCGGAAGACCGGCATCCTGATGCTTCGCCATGGCGACGAAGAGATCACGGTCGGCTTTGAGAGCGGCCGTGTGGTCAGCGCTGATTCGAATCTGCGCCCCGCCGAACAAAAGATCGGCCAGTTGCTGATCCGGCGAGGCAAACTCAGCACACAGCGTTTGGATGAAGCGTTGCGGGTGCAGAAGGAAACGCTCCAGCGCCTCGGATACGTTTTGCACGATCGCAAGTGGGTCGATCGCGAAACGCTCCAGCGGCAGCTTTCTCTCCAGATCACCGAGACCGTCTTCGGGTTGTTTCGTTGGAAGGGCGGGGAGTACGACTTCCAGCCACGCGAGCGCGTGGAATGGGATCGCGACTTCGTCAACCCGATCCCGGCTGAACATCTGTTGATGGAAGGGGCGCGGATGGTCGACGAGTGGCCGATCGTCGAGCGCGTCATCCCCGATTCCGACGTGGTCCTGCGCCCGACACAAGCCGCCTTGCGCGTGTTGTCTACCGGCGGTGAATCGCAAGAGGCGCGTGGTTCGATCTACGACCAAGACATCGACTTCGGGTTCATCCCGTCCGACCCGCTGAGCGACACCGATACAGGACCTCGACTCAGCCCGATCGAACGACAGGTGTTGCGTTGGATCGACGGCAAGCGGGCGGCCTACGAAATCGCCGAACTCACCGAACTCGGCTCGTTCGAGACGTTCAAGACGATGGCTCGATTGATCGAGCTGAAACTGATTGAACGTGGCGATCCGGCCGAGGGTGCCGACACGCGGCCGCAGCCGAAAGCAGGTGTTCGGCTGTTCCAGTCGGACCGCGGCGCCCGCCTCGCCGGTGTGCTGCTCGGATTGCTGACTCTCTTCGGGGCGGTGGTCGCGATTTGGCCGATCGTCGGCTTGGTGAATCCGAGTGCGCCGGCGCTCGCTCCCACACCGGTCGCGTCGACAGCCTGGATAGAACGCAGCTCGGGACTCGCCCGGCTGCAACTCACGATGAGCATCGCGCGAATGAACCGTATCGAGCAGGCAATCGAGATCTACTATCTCGATACGGCCGAATGGCCACAGCAACTCAGCGATCTGGTCGATCACGATCTGCTCGCACCGGCGACGGTCCTCGATCCCTGGGGCAGACCATACCAACTACAGCTGTTCATGTGGGGATATCGCGTCTCACAGCTTCCGGTTCAGGACGGAGAGCGCCCCGTGATTCACGAGCGTCGCTTCACGGCACTCCAGCAGGAGATCAGCAACATCGGTCGTGCTGCGATGACGGAACCGGCACCAACGGAGGCTCGTCCGTGAAGCCTGCAATCGTGCTGCTGCTGTGTGCCTTCGTTGTCGAAGCAGTGCGAGCCGAGCCCGACGCCTGTGCCGCTCGATGGAGTGTTGAAGGACTGACGCTGGGTGGGGAACTCGGGGT
>CAZAHQ010000728.1:0-2056 GCA_964484415.1 uncultured Acidobacteriota bacterium
GCCTGATTCGCGGCATTGTTTATCTGGACCAGCGCATCGTTCGTCACCGACAGCGTTGTCTCTTCACTTGCGTCTTGCCCCCGATTCGCAACCCGGATTAGACCGGCGGCGCGTGAATACCGGTTAAGGTCGCGTTCGGACGCCGATAGACGCTCGCGCGCCTCTTGGAGTTGGCCCGAGAGGTAATTGCGAGCATATGCGGAACTGTCGAACTTTTGGTCGAGATTACTCTTGATGTAGGCGTCGGCATAGGCGTTGGCGAGCTTCGCCGAATAGACGGGGTCGATCGTCGTTACACCTATGGGGATAACCCGCGTATCTCTCGGAAGCTCGGTTGATAGTGCTTCGTGAAGCAAGTCAATCGCATTGATCTCGCGATATTCCTTGAGCCGTTCCGCGCTCGGCTTGGCGTTTAAGCTGCTTGCCAGGTCCATCTCCGTTGGCAGTTCGGTGCCCAGAGCGGCGTAGAACGCATCATCGCTGGCAAGTTTCTGGTCCTGCACCACGCGTCTTGCCAGGGCTCGGCTCTCGATGATGTCGATCTGGGTCCGAAGGAAGAGATCGGAATCCCATCTATCGGATGCCGCCCTGAGATCGCTACCCTCGATGATTTGGTCGGCCTGGTCCTCGACAAGAACCTTGGACGTCGCGATGTAGCGCGGTACGGTCAGGAAGGTAAGGATCACCCCTAATATCACGGTTGCCAGGACAATTCCCGCGATCCACAGCTTGTTCCGAATTAGCGTTTCCAGGAGTTGCCTCAGATCAAGATCGATCAGGCTGTCGCGATCGGACTCATCGGTATAAAGCAGGCGCGTGTCGCCGAATTCCTGCGGTCTCGTTTCCATCGGTGTCCCGACCCAGCTAACCTGTCGTCAATTCCGCCATCCGGAATGCTCAAGAGTGGCGCAGTAGCGAACCCGACGCCTCAATGCGAACATTTCCGGTCGGAAACGGCCGGAACAAGGAGCTTTCTGGTGAAAAATCAAAGTTCTACTTCCCTCGAATCCGCACCCTTCGAGCTTCTAGCCAAGAGGCTTACCACTAATGCGGCGACGCACAACAGGGCCTCGTTGCGCAGTGGATAATCAATGCTCGACTGCAACATGATGAGCAAAAGTACGAAAAATGCCCCTTGCTGCAACAACAGAGTGCGCGCTTGAAATGCCTGCCAACCTCTCCGCGCGATCCACGCGATCCACGCGATGGCCAACACAATGCCGAAAGCGCCGGATTCCAGGACCAGTTCCAGATAATCGTTATGTGCCCTGCCAGCTCTCGTTGAATCGAGATATTCGAGCGATTCGTCGACCTGGAACACCTCGTCGAAAGTGGAGATTCCGCTCCCGACTGGCCAGTAGCGTTTGGCGCCCGCAACCGTATCCTCCCAAACCTCCGGTCGCTCATCTTCCAGGCTTTCGAAACGTTCGAACGTCTGATCTAGCTTCGGGCTGGTCGCTACCACACCTCCGACGACTAGCAAGGCCAATGCGGCGGCGATCAGCGAAAGGTTCCAGCGGCTTCGGCCGGACAGAGGCGAAGGCTGCTTGTTTACCAGAATGAGCGAGGCGAGCCACGCTGCGAAAATTAAGGCCAGCAGCGCGGCCCCGCTGCGCGACTGAGTCAGCAGAACTCCCAGGGCGAGTGATACGGCGATCGCAATGCGCAGGCCCCGGGAGAAAGTATCGCGAGAAGCAGCGGTAAGCCAGAGAACGGCGATGAGGGCAATGTCGAGGAAGAGGGCCGTCGAATTTCGGTTGGCGAAGGTACCATAAAGTACCTTCGGATCTCCGCCGGGATACAAATTCCCATGGCTATTGCCTGTGGCTAGCTGGACCACACCGAATGCCAAATTCACAACGCCGAACCAAGCCACAAGCCAAAAGAGGTGGTGCAGCCTGGAATCGTCAACCTGTTGCACGAGGACCAGGACTGCAAGGCAAGGCAGCAGGGAAATGGCAGCAGTCAGTGTCCTGTTGCTGTCCACCGAGAGCGGAAACCAGGATTGCTCCCTGCCAACTAGTGCCAGAGAATCCCTTACAAGCTCGCGGCCTGG
>CAZAHQ010000729.1:0-2052 GCA_964484415.1 uncultured Acidobacteriota bacterium
CTGACGGACGATGGCCACGAGCTCGGGATCATCGCCGGGCGAAGGAAAGCCTTTGCTCTCGTAGGGCTGGCGCTGCTTCGCGGCGTTGGTGGACAGCGAGGCCGCTCTCCTCACCACTTCAGCTGCCAGCTCCTTCGCAGCCTTTTGGAACATCCAATCGATCTCGCCGTTGATCTTCGTGGGCGTCGAGTCATTGGCCTGCGCCAGCCAGGCGTGGAACGCCAGCGAGCGGGCGTACCACGGCTTGCCGGGTTGGCACTTGTCACTCTCGTAGCAGTGAGCGAGACCGGTCGTCTGATCGATCCAGAGGAGCAGCTTGTAGACGTGCTGCCAAGCGGTGGAGATCTTCACCTCGCCAGCAGTCTCCGAAAAGTACGTATTTAGTAGGCGCAAACGATTCTTTGCACCGAAGGCCGCGGTGATGGCCTGCTCTGTCTTTATGTCGGTGGTCACGCGTCGAGTCCGTCAGCCCGTTCTTGTTCGGAGCGCCTGAGGCTGAACGACGTTCTTCAGTGCGGCGAAGAGTGCCTTGGCAACGGCGCGCGCGAGCAACGGCGGTACCGCATTCCCAACCTGACGGTAGCGGGAGTGCGCTGGTCCGCCCTCGTGTCGACCCGCGATTGCACCGCGCTGCGGGTCCGTCGTGAAGACGAAGCGATCTGGGAACGACTGAAGCCGCGCAAATTCTCGCACGGACAAGGATCGAGGCACCTCCCAGTGATACACAGAGTCTGCCTTGGTGTTCAGGGTCCACGCCCAAATCTCCGGGTGGAGTCGACGGTACGCGTAGAAATGTCGGCGTGAGAGTCTGCCCGTTCCATTGTCCTGACCCCAGCGCTGCCCCGTGATGTAGCGATCGAGAAGTTTGCTCGGCAAATCTCGATGATTTCCACCATGCGGAATGCCAAGGAGACGCAGCTGCGTATCTGGGTTGATGCGCGGCACTTGGACGTTCGAGAGCGTCTCTCCCGCGCCGATGCGCATCTCTTCCTGATACGTGCTCTCAGGCTCGGATAGGTCCGCGTAGTTGATCTGGTCCGACCGATTGCCGGTGGGCAGAGTTGCCAGATCCGAGATCGCCTTCGCCGCACTCACCACGATCTTGCTGTCTGGGTCATCGAGTTGCTCGCCGATACGCACGCCGAGCAGGTTCTCTTGCACCACCACCTCGTAGCGAGGTTTCTTGCCGGTGAATCGAACAAGCGTGATCGCGTCGGTGGCGCCCGACCCGATCAGCCTCGGCGGTGTCAGCCCGAGCGACGATCGAACTCCAACGAACAGAAGTCGTTTCCGCGTCTGAGGCACGCCGAAGTCGGCGGCATCCACGATCTGCGGCAGCACGGAGTACTCACCGTCGAGCGCCAGATCAGCGGCGATCTGATCACGCACGCCCATCTGATCGATGCCCGTCACGTTCTCCATCACGAACGCCGACGGTAGCGCGGTGCCCAAAATATTCACGAATTCTCGGTAAAGCGTGTTGCGCGCGTCGTCGATGATTCGACTGTGGTTGCGCACCTGAGAGAAAGCCTGGCACGGCGGACCACCCACGAGCACGCTCGCCGAGCGAGCAGCATCAAGGATCTGCTCCTTCACCGACAGCTCAGTGATGTCTCCGGTAATAGTTGTCGCCTCCGGAAAATTCAGCGCGTACGTCGCCGTGGCGTCGGGATCGTTGTCCGCGCCCGCCACGATGGAGAATCCAGCTTGCCGAAAGCCTTCCGAAAGGCCGCCCGCGCCGGCGAACAAGTCGAGGACCGAGAGATCTCTCGGTGGGCTCGCCGCCTGCTTGGTCTTGGGGCGCTTGGTCGACGTTGAGCCCTTCGCCATTCGTCGGTGACTATGGCACTCCCGCGATCGTTGTAAAGCGGCAAGAGCGCGCGAGTGCACTTCCGATCGGATTCGAGACTCGATCGATCGGTCTAGATCCGGACTTGACCGCTACCGAGGCGGACCTCGCGATCAAATTCTACGGTACGAAAGTCGAGCCGCGCGGCTGATGATCGATCCCTTCCACGCTCCCGTGAGCGCGGTCGGCGTCTGCGACGATCG
>CAZAHQ010000730.1:0-2050 GCA_964484415.1 uncultured Acidobacteriota bacterium
ACTCGAATTCCAATGGTTCAGAAGATCGTGCTCGATCTGTTCGGCAAGGAACCGCACAAGGGCGTGAACCCCGACGAAGTGGTTGCGGTAGGTGCGGCGGTGCAAGCAGGCGTTCTACAGGGCGAGGTCAAGAACCTGCTGCTACTGGACGTTACCCCGCTGAGCCTGAGTATCGAAACGCTGGGCAATGTCTCCACCGTGTTGATCCCACGAAACACAACGATTCCTACGCGAAAGTCGGAGGTCTTCTCGACCGCGAGCGACAATCAACCTCAGGTCGAGATTCACGTGCTTCAAGGTGAGCGCCCCATGGCGCGAGACAACAAGACGCTCGGCCGCTTCAACCTCGATGGAATCCCGCCCGCTCCTCGTGGTTTGCCCCAGATCGAGGTGACGTTCGACATCGATGCAAACGGGATTCTCCACGTCAGTGCCAAAGACAAAGCTACCAGCCGGGAGCAGCGCATCACGATCCAAGCGTCCTCCGGACTCAACAAGGAAGAAATCGAGAAGATGGTGAGTGAGGCTCAATCTCACGCTGACGAGGACCGTCGCCAGCGGGAGTTGGTCGAGTCGCGCAATCGGCTGGACAACATGATCTACGAGCTGAGCGAGAAAACACTCAAGAGCGCAGGAGAAAAGGTACCTGCTGACCTTCGAGCCGAAGTAGAGGGTGCGGTTGCCGAAGGACGCGAGGCACTCACTGCCAACGATGGCCCAAGGATCGGGGCAGCGCTGGAACGCTTGACTGCCGCAAGCCACAAGCTGGCGGACGCCCTATACCGCGACCAGTCGTCTTCAGGAACCTCGGGGACCACGACTGATCAATCGCCGCCCCACCAGTCGGGGGGCGAAGGGGTTGTCGACGCAGAGGTAGTGGACGACTCCGGTTCCAAACGCTAACGTCCGAACGGGACCTGTGCGTGGAGGGGCCCGGGACGGCCCCTCCTTTCGCGTTTGGTGAGCCGACGGGCGAAAGGCGGTGACGATGAAGAGCTGGGATCCTTTCCGAGACCTATTGGCGATTCAGGATCGGATGAACAAACTCTTTGAATCGGTCCTGACAGGCCCCGCTCCCTTGGAGGCCGACGGCGAGGGAATCAGCTATTGGCGACCGGTAGCTCGTGTCGCTGACACCGCGGATGAGCTGAGGATCGAGTGCGAAGTCGCCGGGGTTCCGCTCCCAGGGATCGACGTACGGATCGATGGCGGCATGCTCGTCGTGACCGGAGAACGTAATCGGCCGGACGAGACTGCGGCGTGGACCTTCCACCGGTTGGAACGTCCTCACGGCAAGTTCCTCAGGCGTTTCGAGTTGCCCGGCGGCCTCGACCTGGAGGCAGTCAAAGCAACACTCGAGGCGGGCGTCTTGCAGGTGAGCCTGCCCAAGAAACCCGAGGCGCGAGCACGGTCGATTCAAATCGAGCGAGGAGCGACGCGCGATCATTGATGCCGTTCGTGACACACGGAACAGGTCTGGCTCTTATACTCCCCGACTGACCTGCCGATAAGTTGCCATGGTCGGCCCCTTGGAAGGGGTGAGCCGACCAGGCTGGAGGTGGCATGGCCGAGGAGTACGGGGACGAGCGGGGGGAGAGTCGGGGGCGCGGTCAGGGTTCTCCTGAAGCCCTCAAGAAATACCTGCGTGAGATCGCGAAGCTGCCTCGAATCACAGTCGAGGAAGAGCGGGACTTGGGACGCCGAATCCACAAAGGCGACCGAGCGGCACTCCAGAGACTCGTGGAAGCGAATCTGCGATTCGTCGTGTCATTCGCAAAACGCTACCGAGGTTGTGGGCTCTCCTTCTTGGATCTCATCAACGATGTAACGAGCAAGTGCTTTAATACCTAATACTCTTAAGATGTCGTGTGGATTCGATGGCCCGTCCATGATTGGTTCCCCAGCACGGATATAGTCACCTTCATTTACAACAACATAACGGCCTTTTGGAACAACATATGTTACCGGATCAGATCCATCTTCTGGACGAACGATAATTCTTCTGTTTCCTCTAAGCTCAGTACCAAATTCAATTGTTCCTGAGATGTCT
>CAZAHQ010000731.1:0-2047 GCA_964484415.1 uncultured Acidobacteriota bacterium
GTTCCAGTTGCGTGGGTACGGCGTCGCGCTGCCCGAGGACCGCCTCGACAACCTGCGCCTCGGACTCGAACTGGGTGTCGACCCCGACTCGATCGAGCAGCGCACCGGGATTCTGGAGCGTCGTGTCGCTCGTGACGACGAGAGCGCTTCGACGCTCGGAGCCCTGGCGGCAACGGCGGCGTTGTCGCGGGCGCACGTCGACCCGCTCGACATCGACCTCGTGCTGCTTTCCACCTACACACCGGACCGGCTGCTCTGCCCCACCGGCCCCGAGTTGGCCTATCGGATTGGCGCCACACGTGCGGGCGCCTTCGACCTCAACGGTGCCTGTTCCGGTGGAGTCACAGCAATCCTCACCGCCGCGTCGCTCGTCAACAGCGGTGCGTTCCGCAACATTCTGGTGGTTACCGCCGATTTGACGACTCGCTATGTTCGAATCGACGACCCCAAGACGCGATTGATCTTCGGAGACGGGGCCGCTGCGGTGATCGTCTCGAGTGCAACCGGCGCCACCGACTGGACCGTGCTGGCTTCCAGTTGCGGCGCCGATGGAGCGGGGGCCGAGTTTTTCGCCGTGGAATCGAGCCCACTGCAGCAGGGAATCAATGGCTGGAACAGCCATGACGTGCCGTCTGTAAAGATGAATGGACGCGCGATCTTTCGCTTCGGAGTCGAACAGGGCGGCCAGGTGATTCGCGAGTTGATGGGGCGCGCCGGTCTGACATCGGATCAAGTCTCCTGGGTAATCCCGCATCAAGCCAATTTGCGCATCATCCAGGCCTTGATGGATCGTAGCGGTATCGACTCAGAGCGCTGGGTCGTCAACATCCAGTCGTACGGCAACACCGCGTCGGCATCGGTTCCGATTGCGCTGGCGGAATTGCTCGGCAGCGGGCGAGCCAAGCCCGGCGATATCGTGTTGCTGGTCGCGTTTGGCGCAGGTCTCACCTGGAGCGGCCTCGCCTTGCAGGTCGGCGGCTGATCCGCCCGTAGGTGTCCACGAAATCCCTCGGATCAGTTGCCCCTGCTCCTTCCCGATCCCAGGAGACATGCGCTCAGGATCCGGGAGGCCTGCGGTTCATGCGCCGCAGCGACTGTTCGCTGGACCTTTCCCTCACGCTCGTTTGAGCAGACTCTCCTGCTGTTCACCAGCGGTGACTGCAAGCCACCGTCTTTCTTCCTGTTCATGCGCCGGCGCGGAGCGGACGGCCCGTCCTCCCCTCCCCCCCCTCCCTGTGTTTTGGCTGTAGCTTCCGCGCTGGCGCGCAAGTTCAGTCTGGATAGGCCAGGCGCGGATAGAATCCGCCGTCGTGAGATCGCCTTGGCGTTGGGCCTTTCTGTTCCTATGGCTGTCGCTTCCTTCCGCGACGAGCGCAGCAGTTTCGTTTCCGGTTGATGAATATGTCGACGCGTTGCGGCTGGTCGCAGCCGGCAATGAATCAGCGGCTCGCGTTGCACTGGAATCGATCGTGCGCGAAGCGCCAACGTGGATACCGGTCAATCGTGCCCTGGCGCTGGCGGCGATTCGCAGCGGGAGAATCGCTGATTACGATGCGCGACTCGCACAGCGATTGGAACAGAACCCTCGCGATGCGGGGGCCGCTGTCGGCCACGCACTGCTGCTTGCAGCGTCAGGCCAACGAGCCGATGCACATCGTTGGTTGCAGGCCGCGATTGTCGCTGGGAGTCGCGATCCATTGCTGGTGGAACCGTTGGTCGAGACCGCCTCATCGCGAGAGCGATTGATCGTCTGGTTGGTTGGGGAAGCGACACGCGCGACTCAGGATGCTCCGCTGGCTGCACTCGCCGCACGCGTGTCGCTGGCGGCTGGCGATCGCAGTCGCGCTCGGCTTGTCGTGGATGACGCGTTGAAACGGCATCCAGGATTTGGAGATTTGCACTCGCTGAACGCGCAACTGGCGCTTCTGGACGGCGATGAGCGTACGGCCTGTGATGCAGCCGCGTTGGCCGCCGGGTATCTGACGGAAGAACACACCGTTCCGGAACTTCGGATCCCTCGCCGGGTTGCCTTGGCTCGAACGTTCAC
>CAZAHQ010000732.1:0-2045 GCA_964484415.1 uncultured Acidobacteriota bacterium
TCGTTGTTGCTTGAGCCATGGATGCATCAGCTCGGTGATGCGACGGGCCTTGGTGAAGGCGATGGTCTTGTGCCCTGCCGTCACCGCTTCGGCAACGGCGTGCACGGCGACGGTGTAGGGGCTCACCATGTCGGGCGATAGGAACATTACGTGCCGCAGCGCGGCGGGGGCGCCGCAATCGCTGATGACCGTGAACGGCTCACCCGTGAGTGTTTGAATGAACTGCTGCGGCGCACCGATCGTGGCCGACCCCGCCACCAGCAGCGGGTTGCCGCCGTGATGTTTGACCAAGCGCAGCGCGCGGCGCAGCACGTGGTGCACATGCGCACCGAAGATACCGCGATAGACATGCGCCTCGTCCACCACGATCAAGGACAGATGCGAGAGGAACGTGCTCCAGGTTTCGTGTGATGGGAGCAGACCCAAGTGCAGCATGTCGGGGTTGGTGATCACCACCAGCGGTGGGTTCTTGCGGATCTTGCGGCGCAGCGCTTCGGGAGTATCGCCGTCGTACACCTCGGCTGCTCGCTCAGCGTCGAGTCCGAGCGGTGCCAGAAAGCGTCGCACTGCGGCGAGTTGATCGCGGGCCAATGCTTTGAGCGGATACAGAAAGATTGCGCGCGCACTCGGGTCTTCGGCACGACGCGCCAAGAGCGCCAGCAGATACGCCAGCGTCTTTCCCGACGCGGTGGGTGTGGCGAGCAGCGTGTTTTGCCCCGACGCCACCGCATCGAGCGCCTGCGCCTGATGCAGGTAGAGCCGCTCGATTCCAAGCGCCGCCAGCGCGTCGCGCGACCCGGCCGGCCAGCCGCTGTTCGGAACGGCGAAGCGCGCCTCCCGGGCCGGGGCGTGGCCGGTATAGATAACGTGTGGTTGCAGCCGTTTGTCGCGGGCCAGGCTTTCGACAAAACTTCGCATCGGTGGGGCGCAGTGTAGCAGCCGAAGCGCATCCGGCCAGAGCACCCGATAATCCGCGCCTCCCGCGTTGAGGACCCAACCCTTCTTCCGAGAACTGCATGCTGATTCCGTATTTGGACGACCCACTCGCGACCACCTTCGACAACTGGCTCGAGTCGGTCGTCGCACGTTACGTGCCGCCGCTGACATACACCGAACTGCGCAAAGGGGTGCAGGCGCTGTCGATGCTGTATGTCGAGCGGCGCGACGAGGGGAACGTTGCGGCGCGTGCGATCGATGGCCAAGGCAAGCGTGGTGCGTTCGCGAGCTATTACGCGGCGCTGCATTTCATCACCGTGCATCACGCGATCGAGATGATGGGAGGTACCGACACGGTTGGCACACCGCGACGGATCATCGACTTAGGATGCGGCACCGGTGCTGTCGGTACGGCACTCGCGACCGCGCTGCCGGGAACGCCCGCGGTATTGGGTGTCGACCGCTCGGGCTGGGCGCTGGAGGAAGCCGAGCGCACGTGGGCTGCGTTTGGAGTCAGCGGCCGCGCCGAGCGCGCTGAGTTGCCCGACGGTGTGCCGCAGATCGGCGAAGGCGACATGCTGGCGCTGGGCTGGTCATTGAGCGAGTGGGACGATGTCACGCGCGCCAAGTTCTTGCGCCGATTGTTCAAGTACCTTCGCAAAGGGGTTTCATTGTTTATCGCTGAGCCCTTGTCGACACAGGTTTCACCGTGGTGGGACGAATGGGCCAACGAGCTTGCTGACTTCGGTGTGTCGCAGGAGTTGTGCAAAATTGCGATCGTGCGGCCGCAGTGGATCCAGGACATGGACAAGGCCTCGAAGTTGGATCACCAAGTGGTGGGGGCTCGCGTCATGGCGGGACGGATTGGGCGGCGCAGTCACACGCGCGCCGAGCATGCTGATCGCAGCCGGACCGATCGTCGATAGGAGAATCGCTGTACGGAGTGCATCGACCTCAGTCGGTGCGTGCGCCTGGGCGAGCGCTGGCAAGGTGCTCTCACTTCGCTTCCCGCAACGCACGGGCTCACCCTCATCGCCCGACCACCACAACACGCCGCTCGTTGCGATACCACGCACCGCTACCCGCCGGCCCCAATCGCCAAATGCGCT
>CAZAHQ010000733.1:0-2040 GCA_964484415.1 uncultured Acidobacteriota bacterium
TCGGGGCGGTCCCTGACGTGATTGGGGACCAGCAAGAAGGGCTACTCGTGACACCAGGTGATGCCGACGATCTCGTTACCGCGCTCACCCGGTTGATCTCGGAGCCAAAGTTGCGGACCAGCCTGGCCCAGCGTGCTCGTCAACGCGTGGCTGAGGAGTTCGATAGCCGTGGGGGCTGGGCCGAGCAACTTGCGGCGGCTTGGTCGGCGATTTCGCGCGGTTCAGCAGGGCGTTAAGGAGCTCGGTATGTGCGGGATAGCCGGAATCGTCGGTGGCGACTTCAGCCGGGAAGATCGACGCCGTCGATTGGAGGCGATGGTGACTACGCTGCGTTACCGCGGGCCCGACGACACCGGTTACTGGGTTGGCGATGGGGCCGCGATCGGCATGGCGCGACTCTCGATCATCGACCTTGCCAGTGGGCATCAGCCGATGACCAACGAGGACGGTTCGATCCACGTCGTACAGAACGGCGAGATCTACAACTATCGGGAGCGTACCGCCGAGCTTGTCGGACATGGCCACCGATTCCAGAGCCGCTCCGATACGGAGGTTCTAGTACATGGCTTGGAACAGTGGCGAGCTGAGTTGCCGGTCAAACTGCGGGGTATGTACGCCTTCGCCGCTTGGGACGAGAGCAGCCGGGAGTTGCTGCTTGCCATCGACCGGCTTGGCATCAAACCGCTCTACTACTTTGCTTTCGAGGGGGGATTCGTCTTTGGCTCCGAGCTCAAGACGATCATGGCGTCCGAATTGATCCCCCGCGTCGTCGACCGTCAAGCGCTCTCGTTCTACTTGACCTATGGCTACGTCCCGCCTCCTTTCGCTATCTTCAAAGGCGTCAAGAAACTGGCTCCCGCCGAGAGGCTACGCTGGCGCGCGGGCTCGATTCAACAGGACCTGTATTGGCAGGTACCGTGCCCCGACGATCGTCCAATCGACGAAGCCAACTTGAAAGCAGCGCTGCTCGAGCGGCTCGAGGATGCGGTGCGGTCACATCTGGTGAGCGATGTGCCCGTGGGGGCCTTCTTGAGCGGCGGAATGGACTCCAGTTCGGTCGTGGCCCTCGCAGCCGGAATGAACGCGACACCGCTCAAGACTTTCACTATTGGTTTCCCCTCACGCGCCCACGATGAACGTGAGTTGGCGAGGCTGGTCGCAAAGCGCTATCAGACCGACCATCACGAACTCGTCGTGGAGCCCGAGTCGGTCGAGATTCTCCCGCGCCTGATCGAATACCTCGACGAACCGTTCGCCGACAGCTCCGCGGTCCCAACCTACTTCGTTTCCAAGCTCGCGCGTGAGCACGTGAAGGTAGCGCTTTCAGGCGACGGTGGGGATGAGATCTTTTTGGGATACCGCTACTTCTTGTCGACCCGCATCGCGCAGCGGCTGGCGTGGATTCCAAGGCCTGCACGCCGTCTCGCGGCGGTTGCCGTCGGATCCGTCCCACGACTTCCAGGCGCGCGACTGGCCCAACGATCGGAACTACTTCGCAAGCGCATTGGCGACTGCCTCTACGAGCCGGTGGAGGTCTACGATCGAAAGCTGCGGGATTTGCCGTCCGAGATGGGGGCGCAGGTCTTCAAACCGGAGGTTTGGGAATCGATTCAGCAAGAACGTCCGTGGGATCATCTCCGCGCGCTTGTCCTGGATGCTGCGCATAGAACGAAAGATCAGCTCGCGCCCTTCGGTTTTGCAGCGCTGAAGTTCTCGCTGGCCGGCGACATGCTTGTCAAAGTGGATCGCATGAGCATGCTCAACTCGCTCGAAGTCAGGGTGCCTTTCCTCGACCACGAACTGGTCGAATTCATGACCAGACTACCTACCCAGATTCGGTTCTCCGCCCGTCAGCAGAAACGGTTACTTCGCGACACGATGCAGACTCGGCTGCCTGCGGAGATCGTGGGCGCCCGAAAGACCGGCTTCTCGATGCCGGTTTCCGATTGGTTCAAGGACGATGCCGTTGGGTTCGTACACGATTGCCTGCGCTCCGGCGCCTCTGCCGACGGCCCGTTCAGGGCAACAGCGATCGAGAGC
>CAZAHQ010000734.1:0-2038 GCA_964484415.1 uncultured Acidobacteriota bacterium
AGGTCTTCGACGCGCCGTCAGCAATGACTGTTCGATCTTGGAATCCAGGTACCTTCGCAATCGAGAAGAACGCACCGTCGAACACCAAGCGCGAGTAGATCTCGTCGGCGTAGATCCAGATATCTTCTCGCTCGCGCAGGATGTCGGCGACCTCACGTAGCGCACTCTCCGACAGGAGCCCACCGGTTGGGTTGTGCGGCGTGCACAAGATCACCAGGCGCGTCTTGGATGTGATCGCCTTGCGCAGATCGTCCGGGTCGAAGGCGAAGTTGCGGCCTTCGCGCAGATAGATCGGCACCGGCGTGGCGCCCATGCCGCGGATCATCGAGTCGTAAATCGGAAAACCGGGCACGGGGTAAATCACCTCGTCGCCGGCACCGTAGTCGGTGGTCGACAAGACGGTGTAGCCGATGAACGGCTTGGCGCCCGAGGCCACCACCACGTCTTCGGGGGCGATCGAGACGCCGCGGATCTCACCGAGCGCCTTGGCGGCAGCCGCGCGCAATTCGGGAATTCCCGCGCTCGCGGTGTAGCCGTGCTTCCCCTCTTGGATCGCTCGTATGGCAGCGTCGCAAACGTTCTTGGGGGTTGGAAAATCGGGTTGGCCGATGCAGAAGGAAATCAGATCTTTCCCTTCGGCCAGAAGTTTGTTGACCTCAGCCAGCACCACGAAAGCGTTTTCGGTACCAAGGCCGAGACTGCGTTGGCTGAATCGGGGCATGGTGTCTCTCCAGGGCACGTCACATCGATGCGCGGATTCTAACCGCGCGGAATGCCGGCTCGCGCTTGGCCTCCGTCAACGGCGCCGCACTCTCAGCGAGATGCGGTCGCCACCAGATCGGCCAAGCGAGCCAGTCGATCTTTGCGCTCACGCACGAACCGCTCGATGCCATCGACAATGTGGGACGTCGACAGGTGGGCTTCGTCGACGATCTCATCGACCGATCCCCCCGTGCGCCAGCGATTGTCCCAATCCGCACAGAGCGTGTACTCCAATCCAACGTCCGTGCCGATCCAACGACGCATCGAGTTGCGTGAGCGATTGGTGATCCCCATCACGTCAACGCGATCGGCCGGGCCGAGCGTCGCGTTCCGGTAGCTTTCAGGCTGACGATCGAACAGTTGCGGCGAGACCGCAGCAATCACCTTCACGTTCAAGCCGCGCTTGTCGAGTTCGGGAAGCGCCTTCACCAGGTTGGCGGTGCTGGAGGTTCCCTGCACGATCACCACGCCCCCCTTCGGCAGGCCAGGCTTGTAGTCGCGCAGCAGATAGGCGCCCTTGGCAGCGTCGAAGTACGAACCCATGCCGAGCGCCGCACGATCGGGAATCTCGATCGCCGGGCGCGTGAGATGCAGGCCCAAGATCGGGAATCCGTGACCCAGCGCAGCACCCAACAACACCGGCACCTCGTTCGCTTCCCATGGGTGCAGATCGCAGACGTGGCCCTCCGGGAACAGTTGCGTCACGCCCGGCTCGTAGATGCCGAAATGTGTGCGCGAATCCTCGGCGGTTTCCGGACCCGAGTGACCCGCGATCCAGATCACAGGCCCGACCTTGAAATCACAGTCCTGTGCCAGTTGGCTGTACAGCCGCATCGGCCCGTACTTGAGATAGCTGAACGATCCGTAGGTCGAGTGGGCCGTTCCGAATCCGTCCCAAATCCCCTCCGGCGTGTCGCTGAAGTTGACCGACGCGATGCCAGCAGCGATGCCGCTGTTGGTGAACTCGGTGATCTCTTGAGGCAGGATCACACCCTCGGGGTTCTTTTCTCGTTCGAACCAACCATAGTTCTCGAGCGTGTCCCAGTTTTTGCCGAAGCCATTGACGTTGGTCGACTCGGCCAGATCGGCCGACATGGCCAAGAACATCGGTCGGCCGTAGTTGGCGCGCGCATAACTGTTGACGTAGCTGGCCCACGAACCCAACGAGGCGCGGTTCGGTTGCTTGTCTCCCGGCTTGAGCCAAATCGAGTCGGGGTACTGATGGGGATCGATGATCTTCGGGTCGCGCCACGGCGACTTGTTGCGATTGAGTCGG
>CAZAHQ010000735.1:0-2033 GCA_964484415.1 uncultured Acidobacteriota bacterium
ACCGTGAGCGTGGCAAGGCAGGCGAGAGTCACAAGTCTGGATGGGCGCATGGCCGGGATTATGGAGAGCCATTTACCCGGCTGCCAACGAGATGTTTGCCCGTACCTTTCCGGCCAGGGGAACGCATCGGACGCCTCACGTGTCGCTACCGGTACGACCGAGTTTCGAACTCAACACACACTCGATGACCTCACTCAGCCCTCGCGTGCTCCAGGAATGGGATGAGTTGGCGAGGATTTGTCGTCAGCCGCTTGCTGGGGCCTCGCTCCTGACGGTTTGGCTCGAGGCAACGGCGCGTCTTCAGGACAGCGTACTGATCGAGGTTCGATTCGACGGTAGCCTCATCGGCGCCTTACCGTTGACCCAGAGGCGCAGCACGCGATGGGGTTGGCCGCGCCGGGTCGTCACACTTGCCACGACACTCGATCTGCCGTCTTTGGATCCGCTCTTGATCACCCCAACGCGCGGTTCACGCGGACCGCAGGGGTCGGTGGTTCTCGATGCATTGGTCCACGCAGCGATGTCTTGGGCTGCGAACGACGCACTGGTCTTGGATGGCCTGGGTCCTGAGTCACCGCTGACCCGAGCGCTCGAGCGTGAGGGCTTCAGACGGGGCACGCCCCACCAGCGCCAACCGTCGCGAACCGCAGCGCAACTCGACCTCAGCGACGGATTCGAATCGATGACATCGCGCTGCAGCCTGGCGCGACAACGCGCGGTCGCAGCCTGGCGCAACGCACACGAGCGGGGCGCATTCGAGATCTGCGAGGTGCGTGATATCGATAGCGCGCGCGCCAGCGTGAGCGAGGTGCTGCAGGTCGCCAAACGCTCACCGGCCGGCGCAGCCGGGCGGTCGCTCGCATGCAGCGCCGCCACCCGCCAGTTCGTGCGGACAGCACTGATGGCGGGCGCGGCCGACGGCTCGATGACGCTGCACGTGCTTCGAATCGACGGCCGCGCGGAAGCGTTCGCTTGGTTCGTGGTCGGAGGTGGCCACACCTTCCGACTCGCGTCGGCTGCCTGCGATGGCAAGAGCGCGTTCGATCTCTCGGGACCACTCGCGGCCGAAGGGCTTCGTCGTCTTGCCGCGCGCGGCGTTCGCCGAGTCTTCTGGTGCGATGAGTTGTCGGGTGCCGATACCGGCTGGGTCTTCGAGCGGCCCGCCGCCGTGTCGCTCAAAATCGGCTCCTCCTCGCCACTGTCATGGTTGGGTGGGAACCTGTCTCTGGGTGAATCGTAGTCGATCGCGCAATCGCCTCGTTCTCATGAGGTTTGGCTCCGCCCGCGACCGATATAGGGGCGCTGCTAATGCGATCGCGACCCAGGGAACGAAAACTGCTCGCGGGATTGATGTTGCTGTCCTGTCGACGCGTCGCGAGAATCCGACCGGTATGGCGACACCGGTGCGATTCAAGGTCGGCCCCGCTTTGGCCGGGTTTCGACTCGATCAGTTTCTGCAGCGGATGATTCCGCGGCTATCGCGAGCGCGTATCCAACAGGCAATCGAAAAGCGGGTCCGGCTGTCTTGGGAGGCACCGGTCAAGAGCGCAACACCGGTCCGTGCTGGCGGGGAGGTTTGGATCGACGATCCCGAGGTCAACGAGCAGGAGATCGACTTCGACCCCGCGGTGCTTTATGAGGATGACGACATCCTGGCGATCGATAAACCGCCGGGGCTGGTTGTACACCCGACGCACAGTCACCTGCGCAATACGGTGATCACCCTTCTGCGGATTCGGCGCGGCGAGCCGGGTTTGACGCTCGCCCATCGACTCGATGCTGAAACCTCGGGCGTGCTGCTGCTCGGTCGACATACCTGGGCAGCGCGGAAGATCCAAACAGCGTTCGAGCGTGGTCGGGTGAAAAAGTGCTACCTGGCGGTGGTCTTCGGCGTTCCTCTGGAGGACCAGTACACCGTTACGCTCCCACTCGGGGCGGTGAGTCGCGACAACTTCATTTTTCGACAAGGGCCCGAGGGTACAGACGCCAGAGCCTGTGAGACGCGCTTTACGGTATTACGACGCCTTGGGGTC
>CAZAHQ010000736.1:0-2032 GCA_964484415.1 uncultured Acidobacteriota bacterium
CGACGAAACAGCCCCGATGCGAAGCGCGATCAGGGCACGATCCCGGGCTCGCGTGCGGTGGCGGTAGCGGCGGCTTCACCCTAGATTGCCAGCCGATTCGGAGCTGTCACATCACTGTGAGCCTCACGACCCGCATCTTGGAAGGGACCGCGCCGCTCGCGTCGATCGCAGCGGCGTGGGACGAGATACCCCCAAGCCGCGGAATTCAAGCCGATCTGTACGACACCTACACCTGGTTCGCGGCGTGGTCGGCAACGCAGCCCGAAGCGACGCGACAGCGCGTGCGCGTGGTCGCCGCGTTCGATCAAGAAACACTTTGCGCGGTCGTTCCGCTGCTCGAGGTGAGACGCGGCGCGTGGGAGCCGGTTGCCAAAGGATTCAGGCCTCGATTTCGCCCCGTGATTGCCGGCGGCTCTGCGCTCGACGAAACCTGCGCCGCTTTGGCCGAGGCCGTTGCACGCGCTGGCGTGCGCGAGCTGTCGCTTCCCGGCGTCCCCTCACGTGATCCGGCCTCGACGGCGTTTGCCGATGCGCTGCAAGCCAGCGGCTACGCGGTGGCGCGGCATCCGGGACCTCAAGAGTGCCTGACGCCGGTTGTCGCCGGGGGCTGGGAGGAGCATCGCCGCGCCTTCAAGAAGTACGACCGTACCGTCAAGAATTTCAGCAACAAAGCCGCGCGGTTGGGCGCGGTCACGACCGAGTATTTCGGGCCAGCAGGGCCAGCGCCAAGCGACGGGTTCGAATCGTATCTCGCACTGCATGCGCTGGGTTGGAAAGGGTCGCTGCGCGAACCGATGTTGTCGCATCGCCGCGAGCTGCTGAAGCGCGCAGGAGATCGCGGCTTGGCGCATCTGTTCTTGATGCGCGTCGCCAATGTTCCAGCCGCCGCGATCGTGTGGTTTCGCGTCGGCTCGGTTGCGATCGCGTACTCGACGGTTTACGACCAGCGATTGGCCGCGCTCTCTGCCGGAACGATCGTTATGTGGCACGCGCACGAGGTGTTGCTCGAGTCGGGCGAGATCGCATTGATCGACTACCTACCGGGGCGTGGTCCACAGAAAGACCACCTCGGTACCGAAACCCCGCCGCTCCAGCGCTTGGAGGCGACACGCCGCTCGATGGTGGGTGGCTGGATTTCGCCGCTGAAAAACGTCATGCGACGCGCAGCATCCGCCGCTGCTCGGCGTGTTCGTGAGTCTCGACGAGACACCGCGCCGGTAGAGGGGCCGAGGCTGGTTGCCTGCCGCAGTCAGGCAGTTCTTCCCGACAACGGACACTCGCCCGCGCAGTGGATCAGCGAACTGGACCCAAGGACCGAACTGTTCTTGACGGTGGCGGGCGGCTACAACAGTCCCGCCGCAATGATCCGAACCTGGAACGATGGCGATCAGTGGTGGCGGGTCGGCGGCGACGCTCCGATCGCGTTCGTTCGCGTGGGATCAGGAGTTGTACGTGAGATCGTCTGTTGCGACGACACCGACGCAACCGACGCTGCCGAGTCGGTGGCTGCAGCGCAACACGCGTCGCTGCAGTTGTGGCTCGCCGATGATACGTCGCCGATCAACGCTATGCCGACATCGATCAGGCGAGCGCCGTTGCCGTGGGACCAGTCGGTATCGGCCGTGTGATCAGTGCACGTCCTGCATCTGTCGCCGCAGCCACGGGACCACGAAAATCAGCAAGAACGCCGCAACGCTCAACACGATGGTGACGCCGATGAACAGCGTCGACGCGCCGTACGATTCGATCCAACTCGACGCTTGTCCCGCCAACCGATTGCCGAACGCGTTGGCCACCAAGAACCAGATTCCCATCATCATCGCGGCATAGCGCGCGGGGGCCAGCTTGGTAACCATCGAAAGACCGACCGGCGAAAGGCACAGCTCGCCACATGTCTGCAAGAAGTAGAGCAACAGCAGCCAGACAGGTGCCGCTTTGCTGTCGGTGGTGGCCACCAGTGCTGCCGGGATCATGATCGCGAAAGAGATTGCGTTGAAAGCGATGCCCCACACCATCTTCATCGGTGTGCTCG
>CAZAHQ010000737.1:0-2031 GCA_964484415.1 uncultured Acidobacteriota bacterium
ACTGTGTTCGATCGCGTTGGTGGAGTGCGCTGAGGTCACTTCGCAGATAGATCGTGCCGATACGTTCGGTTCCCAGCGTAATCGGAAAGGAGACAGCGATGAATGTGGACGTTGCTTCTCCCTCGGTCGGTGGGGTCAGCGGAGCCGAGAGACCAACGACATCCGGCCGGACATAGGAAGCAAACGCTCGACCCTTCGCATCGTACAGCGTGGCCAACTCAACGCTCGGTCTGTGTCGGAAAGCGGAGAGTATCTCGGTTCCGGCCGCCTTGTCGCCAAACGAAAGTGCGGCTGTACAGTTGGCACCGACCAACTCGGCATGACCGGCGAGTTCTTCACGCAGTCCTTGCCACGAGTTGAATCGATCATGCAGAAGCGTCGCGGCGCGCTGTAGTAGGAGGGCTGTGACTACCGCCGCCATCACCAGCAGCATCAGTTTTCGTCGCAGCGGTAGATCGCTGAATCGACTCATTGACGCGACCCCGTGGGGCAGGCCACTCCAAGCGCCATCAACTTGCTGCTGATCTGCAATCCAGCCTGCCTGATGGCCTCTTGGCTAATCGAAAATCGCACCTTGTGATCGACGATCAAGAAGCCGATCGAGCCACCGGCACGGCAGAACTCCTCCCCCTCACCCACGACGAGAACAGGTTTTCCCTCGAGTTGCGCCAGGATCGAGGCGTATTGAGCTTGTTCTGACTGAGCGATGAACACCAACGAAGATGGTCGATAGTCGCTAAAACTACGGAAGCGTTTCACCACGATCGGTCGCCCGCCGAGCGACTTGCCGCGTAGCGCGTCGTCCAGCCCAGTGCCGAACGGATCGGAGCCGACGATGGCGATGACTACCGGTTTGTCTGCATCTTCTTGATCCGGTTCAGGCCAGGTGACAAAAGGCAGAAAACGGTACAGATACGCTGCCTTGACCTCATACTCGCCTGCGTCCGCACCATGCACCGCCGGTGACCCGAGTAGGGCCAGGCAGAGCGCGATCGACACGAGCTCTCTAACAAGACTCATCGAGTCTTCCACACGACGGCGAGGGAGATGCTGCGCGGCACCTCTAGTGTTGGGGTGTTGAGGACTCGATCCGCGAACTCAGGATGCTGATCGGCGAGCAGGTTGTGGCCGACCACCGCGAACTCGAGATGATCGTTCCGTTTCCAGCCGAGCCGCAGGTCGAGTTCTGTGTAGGCATCAATCCCCAGAGCGTCCAAAGCCGATACATGTCTGAGTGCAAGATCCGTTTCAAAGCGCTTGCCCAGCGTCAGCGAGGAGCGCACCACAAACTGATGCGAGGGATCGTCAGAGATTCCGGTGTCAGCCAGCGGGGTCTGGGGATCCAAGAAGCTGTAGCTGGACCGAAGTCGCCACGCGCGCGTGAGCTGTACATCAGCCTCCAATTCGAATGCTCGCACCGTGCCGGAATCGCTGTTGACGACAGACACTGGAACATCGACGTAGACGAACGGTGTGAACTTCAACTCAGGGGCTCCCGGTATCGTCGTGAGCATCTCTCGATAGCGAGTGGTCGAGGCCGAGGCCGACAGCGCGAGGCGTACGTGAGGTTGCCAGCGATAACCCAACTCGTAGGCCACCGCGCGTTCCGCCTTCAAGTCCCGTGACCCACGGATGGAACTCAACACCGGCGGCGCGCCGTTCGGGTCGACCCAGTTACGGATTTCAATCGCGAACTGCGCGAGCGAAGGAGTGTGGACTGCCGATGACACCGCGCCCCACAGTGTCTGTCCGAGCGACGGATGCCACACCGCACGTAACGAGGGCTGCGCCTGCCAGCCGGAGGACTCGAAGCGCTCGAACTTGCTCCCCACGATCAACCGCCACTTGCCGTCCAACCAGCGGGTTTCGTTCTGTGCGAAGACCGAGGCCTGCGACAGACCACGTGTCTCCGATCCCAACCGAAGGCTGAATGACCCGCGGGTCTCGATATCGATGTGTCGTAACCCGAGTCCCCAAACCAGCTCGTTGCGCGCTTTCCAGGGCAGGCGTTGTTGCCAATCAAGGTCCATC
>CAZAHQ010000738.1:0-2016 GCA_964484415.1 uncultured Acidobacteriota bacterium
TGCGATCCGGATGACGACAATGACTTGATCCCGGACGATGTCGCCAACAAGCCGGCTTGCAGCGGCGGCGCGACCACGCAGTGCGACGACAATTGCCGCACCGTTATCAACGCCGATCAAGCCGACACCGATTCCGACGCGGTCGGGAACGTTTGCGACAACTGCCGAAGCAATCCCAATACCTCGCAACTGGATACCGATCTGGACGGGTTGGGAGATGCTTGCGACAACTGCCCCACCATTGCCAATCCCGATCAGATCGATGCAGACGTCGACGGCTCCGGTAACCCGTGCGACCCAGACGACGACAACGACGGCAAGCTCGATTCCGACGGCGACGGCACCTTCGATCCCTGCACCGGCGGCAACACCGTCAACTGCGACGACAACTGCCCATTCGCCGCCAACGCGAGTCAGGCAGACGCGGACAGCGACGGCATCGGCGATGTTTGTGATATCAGCGATATCGACCTGCGTACCGACGATCAATCGTACGAGTTGTACGGCCGCGATCTGCTCGACAACTTGGGTCGCGCGGTGGCCGTAGGAGACATCAATGGCGACGGCAAGCCCGACCTGATCGTCGGCGCGCCGTTGGGAGACGCCGAATTCAACGGCACAGCAAACAGGGACAGTGAAGCCGGGGAAGTTCACATCATCTTCGGCAAGTTCAAGAACGCCAAGAAGGACCTCAAGTTCACGAACTCCGACGTCGTGCTCTACGGCGAGCGCGCCTCCGATGAGTTCGGCCGCGCACTCGCCGTGGGTGACGTCAACGCCGATGGAACTGCCGACCTGATCGTCGGGGCACTCCGCGGCGACTGCTCGCAAGGCAAACAGGATCTGGACGGCGACGGGAGTGTCGACGACACGGTCGACGGGTGTGGACGTGTCTACATGTTCGCGGGTCGCACCACCTGGCCCACCAAGATCCTCACCTACCAGACCGCAACGCCCAATATCCCGAATGCGACAGCGACCCTGATCGGCCAGTGGAACGGAACGAATCTCGGCCGACACCTCGCGCTCGGAGACGTCAACGCGGATGGGATCAAGGATATTGTGATCGGCGCGCCGAACTTCTCGCTGCCGAGCACCGGGACGAGACGCATCATCTACGGAGCCGTGGTCGTGAAGTTCGGCCAGAGTGGCTGGACCGGCGCTACCGACTACTACACCGCAACCCCCAACTACCTGATTCGTGGCGCTGAAGAAGTAGATCGGTTGGGTACGGTCGTCGGCGCCGGTGACATCAACGGCGATGGAACGGCCGACATCTTGTGCGGAGCCCGAGCCGGCGACGGACCGGGCAACACCAAGGATGGCGCCGGAGAGTTGGCGCTGGTCTTTGGCGGAAGCACGATCATCGCGGGTGGATCGCGCGATCTGGCATCCTCCCCGGCGCCGTACTTGTACGGTGTCGATGCGGGCGACGGACTTCCTTTCGGTCTGGCGGTCGGCGATCTCAATGGCGATGGCACCGCCGACATGTTGATCGGCGCGACCGGCGGCAGGGGCCCAGGAAACACACGCGGCACCGGCGTTGGCGAGGCCTACGCGGTCTTGGGGCGCACCACTTGGGCAACATCGCAGGTCAACACCGTTGCCAACACGTTGATCTATGGTCGACGCGCCAGCGACAACTTCGGTGAACAGACAGCGATCGGTGAATTCGATGGTGACGGCACCAAGGACATCGTGATCACCGCAACGTTCTCGGCCGGCGCGGCCAACACGCGCGCCAACGCGGGTGACGCATCCGTCTTCCGTTGGAACGACATCAAGAACTCAACCACCGTCGATCTGCTCAACGGCACCGGCGGCAAACCGATCACGGCTCTGCTGTCGAGCGACAGCGGCGATGACCTCGGCATCGGATTGACGTTGGGAGATATGAATCAGGACGGCGTCGATGAGTTGATTATTGGCGCCGATGCGGGCGACGGCGACAACGACGCCACGCAGAATCGCACCGACACGGGAGAAGTGTGGATCGTAGCGCCCACCGATGCAGAC
>CAZAHQ010000739.1:0-2011 GCA_964484415.1 uncultured Acidobacteriota bacterium
CAACAACCTCTCACGCACCGTACGGGTCTCGTGGGATCCGAAGGCGAACGCCCGCACGCAACTATCGGCCGCCTACACGCGACTCTACGGCGATGCTTTCTTCGAGCCGTTCGTCACAGAGCAAGGCCCACGTGCGTTGACCAACGCCTACAACGTCAACGAGGAGGGTCAAGTCCTTCCTGATGCGACCGAGACGGGCCGGGCCTTTCAAATCTCGCAGGTCGATCGCAATCTCAACTCTCAATACCAGGACGAGTTCACGCTCGAGTTCGTCCACGAAATTGCCAGCGAAACCAGCATCCGCCTGCGGTACGTCAATCGCCGGTATGAGGATCAGTATCAAGACACCGACATCAACCACGTTCCGGTTTATTACGACGATCTCACCCCGCGACAACTGTCGCGGTTCTCGCGCTGTCGCCGCATCGGAGAGTTTGCCGATTGCACCGGTCAGAATCTGTTGCAGGTGGCAGTCGGGTCGGCGCGATTCAGAGAGCTGCCCGATGGGATCCCCGATTTGCAACTCGCCAGCCCTCTGTTCAACAACATCTACCTGATTGGGAACTACAACTCGTCCACCTACGAGGCGTATGTCTTTCAGCTCGAACGCCGCTTCTATCAAAACTGGGAGGGGAGTCTCTCGTACGTCTGGTCCAGATCGATGGGCCAGGCCGAGGATTTCAGCCAGACCTTGGGTAACGACGCCACGAATACGGACGATGAGCGCGGGCCCTTGGCAACCGATCAGACCCACGTCGTCAAACTCAACGGGCGCGTGTTGATCGACAAGTGGGGTGGCTTTCGGCTGGGAGCCAATATCCTCTACGCCAGCGGCTTGCCGTATTCAATCACCAGCCCGCGGGCCGTGATCGACTTTCCGACCGATCTCACAGGCGGGGCCGGCTTCGAACGGAACGAGATGTTCGAGACGCAACGGAATGTCTTCCCGACCGGCGCGCGCAATGACCGGCGCAATTCGGCCGTTTGGAACTTTGACGTCAACTTTCAGAAAGAGTTCAAGCTCGAGCGAGCCAAGGCAACGTTCCAAGTCAGCGCTTTCAATTTGCTCAACAGCAACGAACTGCAGATATCAGGGGTCCAACGAACGCAGCAGTTCAACGGGGCACGCACCGTCTTCAGGGACACGCCTTCGGCGGCCCGCGCTTTCGGACGCTTCTTCGAAGTCGCCCTCAAACTCAACTTCTAGCAGGTGTCTACGAAATACCTCGCGCCGCCCGCCGGCCGCCGGCGGGTAGCGCGTCGCCGGATAGTTGCCAATGCGGGAGGGAGGGCGCGGCACACGCGCGACAGCAGATTGGGGTGAGCCGATCGTTGCTGCATGGACCCGCGCCATCGTCGTGGACAGCTCGCCGAAACGGTGGCGGCCCGCTGGCTTCGAGCGCACGGCTATCGACTCTTGGCGCGCAACGTCCGATATCGCGGCGGCGAACTCGACATCGTGGCGTGTCTCGGTGCGCTGGTGGTGTTTGTGGAGGTGAGGGCGCGCCGGGCGGGAAGTCGAATCGATCCGCTCGAGTCGATCTCGCACCGCAAGAAACAACGGGTGATCGCCAGCGCGCAGCGGTGGCTGCAGGAGCATTCGCCGGCACCCCGCGACTGCCGCTTCGATGTCATCGCGGTGCGTGAGTCGCGCGGTGGCCGACTCAGTATCGAGCACGTCGCAGGAGCGTTCCTTGATGAAGGATGACGATCGTAGGTCGCTAACGCTGAAGCAGCGCTTCGACCGCGGCGTCACTCTTTCCGTCGGCATACGCGGCCCGCTCCCACGACCCGTAGACCGGATTGGGTAGCATCAGCCAACATTTTCCAAAGCGATCGGCGTGGCGTTGCACCAGCGCGGCGCGTGTTTCGAGGCTCTCGCCTGCCGGCACGAAGTCGTTGAGGTCGTCCCCGATCAAAAGCAGGACGCGATGAGTCTTGGCGACCCAGGCTCGACGCGCCGACTTATCGCGCGAAAGCCAAACCGGACGCTCCCCGATCAACAGCACCG
>CAZAHQ010000740.1:0-2011 GCA_964484415.1 uncultured Acidobacteriota bacterium
AGGCTCGCAATATAAAGGACTATTTCCTTGTCATAGATCGTGGCGACGCCCTTAGCGCTGGGCCGAACCTCGATGGAAACGCTCGGCGTGCCGTATGCCAAAGGCTTCATCCAGGCGTTCTTGCTCAGTGCAAAAAACGGGAAAGCCATCAGCGATCGCTCGCCGCGCACTTCACCAGTTAGCGGGCTGTCGAGCAGGAAAAGTTCGCCTTGCGGAGTTTGCTTCATTTCCGCTCCATCATAACATCGGACCCCCAGCCACGGGCTGGCCTGCGATTCCTACTCGAAAGCACGAATTTTGTCACCGCGGCCCTAGGTTGGCCACAGCTTGTCAGGGATTCTGAGGAATCTTCGTGCTTTCGAGTAGGAATCGCACCGCTTCCTGAATGAGCTGCAGGGCTTGCCAGGCGGGGTGCGCTATCGTGCATTGGGGAGCAGATCCTACCGATACTAAGTTTATGACCGACACCCTTTGCAATCCACGGACACGCCAATCGCGAGCGATGGCGCTGACCTCTTCGATAAGAGGTTTCGAGGATAGTCCGACTTTGTTATTTAAGTCAAGTCCGTTATCGCGCCACGCTGTCATTTAGTCACGGGATTCGGTCGCCTTCCCGTTGGGCCTGTTGTATGCTCCAATATGGATGTTAACCAACTTGGAAGGCCACGGGATCGCACATGCCGCAATATTTGAAATTGGACCAAGCGGCGTCTGACCTAGCAAAGATGCTGGGCGAGAATTGTAAAGCGCGGAGAGCGCAGCAAAAAATGTCACAGGCCGAATTGTCCGAGCGCAGCGGCATCGCCGCCTCCCATCTGTCGTATATTGAGCACGGGAAGGCGAATCCGACGCTTGAGGTTCTGGAGCATCTGGCAGAAGGCTTGGGCTGCACCGTCCTTGATCTGCTTAGCAGTGGCAAAACAAAGAGTTAAATTATTGCAAACGATTATCATTAGCTGGACAAGGGGATAGCCGAGGCTAGGATAGGCGGTTCCTCAATGACAGCAGAGACATTGACCATGCAAAACAGAGGAACGATGAAAACGAGCTTGCATGGCATTCTCGGCAAACAAGCAACCATTCAGTCAGAGCAACGCGGCCTGTCGATCTCCGAACTTTCCTCCGCAAGCATCATTGAGGAGGAGAGGTTGAGCGGCATCCTGTCTGGACAGGCAGGCGACGTTACGTTGCGTGAGCTTGCCGGTCTGTCCCTAGCACTTGGCGTATCCTTGGCGGCGCTGCTTAGCGATTCATGACATAAGCGACGGCGCATCCTTATGCCGCTGCAAGAAGTCGAACAGCGTCGTTCGCCCAACGCCCAATTTCTTCGCCACGCTTCCCACGGTTTCGCCATCGACATCGAGCATAGTGCGGATGCCGGGAAGCTGATCGTCCGTCAGCAGGGGCTTGCGCCCTGGCTTTGAATCGCTGGCGTGCGTTTTCATGCCGTGAACCCGGCGCCAGTGGTTATCGAGCGCCGCAAGCAAGCGAAACAGGTCGCCGCCTTCTTCGGGCTGAATCGTGATCCCCGGCGCGCAGAACTCGATGGCGATCCCTCGGCGCAACACCTTCACCACCATGCGAACAAGGGTCATGGTGTTGATCGGCAGACAGGTGAGATCATAGATCTTGATCTTGTCGCCGCGCATCAGCTCGTGCCCCTCGCGCGCCAGCTTGCGGGGAAGGTCGAGAAAACTCACTTGTCCCGCGTCCACGATCAAATCGCCTTCGGCCTCACAGGCCGCGCGTTGCTCCATTATGGAGGGAGATTGGTTCGTTTCGGCTAGAAACAAGACGCTGGTGGACAAGGCTTCCCGCTCTTTTTTGGTGTGTGAGGCTGAACCGAGGCCCAGCTAAAAATTGCGCCGGAACGTAAGCTAAAGAAGGCATTTCCATCAAGGCCCGAAGGGGCCGGCTCCTCAAATAAGAGATGAACGACCGATCAACGCGGGCACGATTCCGCGATTGCGAATGCGTGTTGCCGCATTGTCGGTTTTGTATTATGCCTGAT
>CAZAHQ010000741.1:0-2006 GCA_964484415.1 uncultured Acidobacteriota bacterium
CGATCTCGAATCTGGTCGGCGCCGGTGCCGGTGCCGGTGCGCGCATTGAGGTTCGGCTCGACTCAGCGCCGCATGCTGCGCGTGTCCAATCCCAAGGCCTTCATGCGTGATGCGAGTGTGGTCGGCCTCATCCCCAGTAACTCGGCCGCACCCCCCTTGCCGTAGACCTTTCCATCTGCGGCCGAGAGCGCAGCCCTCACGTTGTCGATTTCCATCTGGCGTAACTCGGCGGCGGTGCGCACTGGAAGCTTGGACGATGTCACCGGCTGAACGCCCGCTCGCGCGGGTGTCGCGTCGAGCGTTTCGACTTCCAGTGCCGCTCCTGTCGATGTCAACACCGCCCGCTCGATCACGTGTTGAAGTTCGCGCACATTCCCCGGCCACGCGTAACCCTGTAATCGCTGCATGACCCCACGCGTCAATCGCGGGGGATTGCGACCCAGTCGACGCGCCGCTGCAGCAAGAAACGCTTCGGCCAGAATCGGTACATCTTCGGGACGTTCGCGCAGCGGAGGAACCTCGATTGGAAACACGCTCAGGCGGTAGTAAAGATCGGCGCGAAAGCGGCCGGCGTCGGCATCGCGGCGTAGATCGCGATGGGTTGCCGCCAGCACGCGGACATCGACTCTGCGCGTGCGCTCTTCGCCCACGCGTTCGAACTCACCCTCTTGCAGCACGCGCAGCAGCTTGGCTTGCAACTCCAGCGGAATCTCGCCGACCTCGTCGAGCAACAACGTCCCGCCGTGCGCCAACTCGAAGCGGCCGACACGATCGCGCAAGGCGCCGGTGAACGAGCCTTTGACGTGACCGAAGAACTCGCTCTCGAACAACTCGCGCGGCACGGCAGCGCAGTTGACCTTGATCAGCGGGCGATCCTTGCGCTGACTGCGCCGATGAATCTCGCGCGCCACCAACTCTTTGCCGGTTCCGCTTTCGCCTAGGATCAGCACGGCCGAACTCGTTGGCGCGACAAGGTTGATCTTGCGCCCCACCGCTTGCAGCGCTTGACTACCGCCAAGCAAGTCGCCCAGTCCTTGGGACTCACGCACTTCGGTTTGCAAGTACTCGTTCTCACCTTCCAGTCGCGCCTTGAGCGATTCGATCTCCTCGAATGCACGCGCGTTGGCAATTGCCGCTGCGGCGTGATCGGCGATCATGCGCAGCCAATCCAAGCAGCGACCATCGAGCGGGCCGCGGCAGAACACGGCGAGCACGCCAAGCACTTCGCCGTGATGGATCAGCGGTTGTCCGGCAAAGCCGTCGATCCCTTCGCGCCGAGCCCAGTCGGGCTTCGCGATCCAATCGGAGTCCGCAATCTCGCGCTGCACTTCGATCGCCTGACCGTGCGCTGCGATCCAGCCCACCTTGCGCTCGCCGATCGGGAAGCGATGAAACACACCGTCGACTCGAGTCCATGACGCTGATGGGTCGACTCGAGAGCGGCCGCCACTCGCCAGCAGATGGAGAGATCGCAGTTGGTCGGCGGCTGGGTCTGCAGCGATGCAAACCTCGCAGTCGGCGCGCGGCCGCAATAACCAGACGCGGGCCAACGCCACGCGCGGTGATGCAGCCAATCGCTGCACGATCAGGTCTAGTAGTTGCGGCAGTGCGCGCACCTGCGCGAGATCCAACAGGATCTGTTTGGGGTCCTCGAGTAGCGGCGGCAGCGGTGCGATCGACATGGCGGGATTGTGCACGAGTTCTCGTGGTGTCGTCACGACATATCGTTGGACAACGAATACTCGTGACATCGCCCGCGGCGTGGAAAACAACGCAAGTTGTCTCGAGTCAACAACTTGACTGCGAAGATCAGGGTCGGCACGCGACCTGCTTTCTAGGAAAGCGTCGGCACGGACGCCGACAGGCACTCAACCCAATCAGGAGACCCCGACCATGACCCCCTTCACACTCGTCGCCCCCGAGACTACGGACAGCCGCGCCAGCGAACTGCTCGCCACCGTCAAGAGCAAGCTCGGCCTGGTCCCCAACATGACCCGCGCGATGGT
>CAZAHQ010000742.1:0-1992 GCA_964484415.1 uncultured Acidobacteriota bacterium
CGGCGTATCGGTGCGCACTGGTACGACGAACCTGTTGTTGCGCACGGTGTAGTAGTGATCGCGCAACACGGGGCCGGTCCAATCGGCCTTCATCAGCCCTTCGAGCACTCGGGTGAGCCGTTCCGATAGATGTCGAATTTCGCGGCGGATCCGCATCAGATCGGGGCTGGCCGCGTCCTCGACATGTCCCGTCGCGGTGATGTTCCCCTCGATCGGTCCGATCACCGGCTCGAGGTCGGGAAAGCGAGCCCACTCCGCGCCGAGTTCGGGGTAGCGCTCTTGATCGAGACCGCGCAATACCGCCGCCGTTTGTCGAGCGACCACCAACAGTTGCACGATGTCGTAGATCTCGATCGCCGGCAGCGTGCGACCTGCGACGTTCAGCGCGTCGAGTGTCGCATCCGGATGTACGGTCGCCGTGATCGGCAGGCGGCCCTGTTCGCCCAAGAGGCGCCGCATCTCTTCGACGCGTGCTTGAACGCGATCGATTGCCGCAGCCTCGCTGTCGGGGAGCAGTGAATCGGCCCGTTCACGCCCCATCGGCGTACGCGGGCGTTGCGCGAGCGTGGTCTGAAGGCGCCGCCATTCCAACCGTTCGAGTGTCGAGGTATCGGCAATCATTGCGAGATCGAAGGCTCCACCGGTGGGTCGTTGCGTCGCGCCGCCGCCAGCGCATGACGCGCCAAGACCGACAGCACCGCAGCCCCCGGCACCGCCAGCAGAATGCCTGCAAACCCGAATAGTTGCCCGCCCACCAGCACCGCGATCAACACCGCCATCGGATGCAGACCAACGGCGCTCCCCACCAAGCGCGGCGTGAGGATCCAACCCTCGATGTTCTGAACGATGACGAACACAGCAATGACACCCACCAGTCGCGACAACGATTGGTACTGCAAAAAGTCCAGCAAGAGTGACGGGATCAGTCCGACCGCCAGCCCCAAGTACGGGACGATATTGAGCGCACCAGCTACCAACCCCAGCAAGACCCCAAGCGGCGTCCCCATCAGTCCGAGACCGATCGCGTACAGCACCGCCATGATCCCACTGACCACGAACTGCCCGCGCAAAAATGCGCGCAGCGACGCGTCGACTTCGCCGGCGATGGTGCTGACCGGCAACTGCCAGCGCGACGGCACCACCTCGTACGCCGCGGCGCGAAGTCGGTGCCAATCGACCAAAATGTAGAACGCGAAGAACGGCACCACGATCAGGTTGAGAACTGCCAGGATCGCGCCGACGACCGACGAGAACACCGAACGCAGTCCGCGCCCGACACTCTTGGCCAAGAAGGCTGCGTTGTCCTTCAGCCACTGCGTGGCACTGACCTGCAAGTCCTGCAGTTCTGTTTGATGGGCGTTCACGAACTCGCGCAGTGCAGGTGGCCAGTGTTCCGGATTGGTCACGTTCGACGTATCGACGCGACCCGCCAGCGACGCGGCCTGGTCGGCAATCCGCGGCACGGCGATCCCGAAGACGACGATGATCGCCGCGATCAGACCGAGCGCCAGCAGCAACGTTCCCAGCGCACGAGGGATCCGGCGTCGCTCCAGCCACGAGATCGAAGGTTCGACCGCATACGCGATGATGAATGCGGTGGTCAGGGCGGCGAGCACAGGCGCAATCTTGATCACCACGAACACCGCAATCGCGGCGAGCAGCAATCCGAGGCCCCATCGTGCGGCAGGCGATAGACGGTTCATTTGGTTTCCGAGGTCACGGGCAACGATTGCAACACGCGCCGGATGCGCACCAAGTAGTCGACGCCAGAGCCAACCGTGAACGCGGTGATCCACCAAATGCCGGTGGTCAACCAGCCGTCTCCCAAGCCGCTCCACACATTGCCAAGCAGAAACACAGCCGCACACACCATGGCCGACCCGGTGGCCCACTTCCCCATCCAACTCGGCGGGAATTTTCTGAGGTTGTGCGAGAGGTACAGGGCCAGCGCGATCACCACGATCAGCACGTCGCGGAGCACGATCAAGAGTG
>CAZAHQ010000743.1:0-1989 GCA_964484415.1 uncultured Acidobacteriota bacterium
CTACAGATGCGTCCGGTACGGGTCCCCGGAAGAAGTTCCCATCCCTTCTGTACGACCACCATGATGTGTACTCGTCGTACCAAGATGAAATGCTCACACTTCCAGATCGAGTCCGCTCTCAATTCATCCGTCACCGTTCTTCGCTCATGCAGCTCGTCCGGCTCACCGACGATCCATGAGGTATCGCCAGCGTTCACAACGATGGTCGATCAGCCCTTTCCCGGCAACCTTCCACGTCTTGAACGGGATGATTCAGGGATCGAGCTGAGCGAAGGGCCAAAACCCAGCAATCTCGTCAGCAACCGCTTTTGTAGCTGCGATGACGCCCGGGCGCTGGTGCACGGGTCGAATCCAGGGTGAAGCCACATTTACCGCTCCGATCACCCTGTTGCGGTCGGAACTCAGCCGGATCGGAGCGGCAATAACAACCAACTCGTCATCTAGTTCTCGATCGTTAACGGCATATCCTTGCGCACGCACCCGGCGCAGTTCTTCAAGGAACTCGACAGGACTGGTAATAGTGCGATCGGTGAAGGCCGGCATACCGCGCCGAATCACCCGTTCCAGCGCGTCATCCTCTTCCAAGCTGGCGAGCCAGACCTTACCGGCCGCCGTCGCGTGCAACGCTTCGGCCTCGCCAAAGCGGGTGACAACCTTCACCCGCCGAGGACTTTCGGCTTTGGCAATCATCACGATGCGATCCTGCTCAACCCAGTTGAGTTCAGTCAGCTCACCTGTTTCCGTAGCCAGTCGGCGCAACGGAGGCAAGATCAAGTCGTAGGTATCGAGAACTCGCAAGTGACGAAAGGCAAGTGTCAGGAAGCGCGTTGTCAGCCGATACCGTTCAGTGAGTTCGTCCTTATGAACGAATCCGACCACCGCCAAACTAGCGACAGTACGGTACGCCTGGGCTGGTCCGATCTCCAGCGCCACAGCGAGATCGGTCACCGAAAGCCCTTCGGAGGCATCACTGAGCGCCTCAAGTGCTCGCGCCGTGCGTTCGACCGCATCGGTACCCGCTTTGACATTGGCGCTGTTGCGGCTAGCACGATGGGATTGTGGTGCCTTTGCCTGTTGCTCCAGTCTTGCTGCCCTCGCGTACTCCTAAGCCGGTGGCATCCAACGCCTCCAGCGGCGACACCAATGGACGGTGTTCTGGACTATTGACATCACCTCATGCGAGTCAGTATACTGTGTGCAGTTCTGAAATACTATTTCATCAGAAATACCATTTCTTCGCAGTGCCGTTCATTGCTTTCTCCGCCGCGTGCTGCTGTCCCACGAAGGCCGGTTGCCCTTGTGCGTTTGATCAAGGTTTGAATGCACAGACAAGTTTGGGGGAAGGAACCACGCCGAATGTCACACTCGGAGCACCTCGCCAACTTGGTCCCTGCGGTTTCCGCGAAAGACGCATTAGCTCGCCAGTTAAGCCGGCGCGGGTTCATCGGTTGGGCCACACGCACGGCTACGATGCTCGGTGTGTTACCAATCTTGGCAGCCTGCGGAGGAGACGACGACGACGAACCCACCGCAGCAACCACACCTGATGTCGTTGCACCAACGGAGACATCTTCTCTGGCCGAGCAGCCAAGCGCGACAAGCGCAGCGAACTCCGCAACACCTACGAATTCGGTGACATCCACGAACACATCTGCGCCGGACGATGACATTCCACGCGGTGGTCGTATCGTCGTCGGTCGTGGCAGCGATGCTGATACCCTCGACCCAACATACTCGGGGTCTTCATCCGCCTCGCTGGTATTCATCAACATTTACGATCCGCTATTAGGCTATACGATGGACCACGAGTTCGAGCCAATCCTGAGTGAGAGCTGGGAAATCTCCGCTGATGGGCTGAACTACACTTGGAGACTGCGAAAAGGAGTGCTGTTCCACGACGGCACGAACTTTGATGCCGCGGCGGTGCAATTCACCTTTGAACGCATCATCGACCCCGCGACAGAGGCGACCAACGCATCTGATCTAGCC
>CAZAHQ010000744.1:0-1971 GCA_964484415.1 uncultured Acidobacteriota bacterium
CCAGCGGCAGCCTGTCGAGCGCCTCGCCGTACCAGAAGTTGTAAGCGGCCAAGGAGTGCACGAACAGCGCGCGCCCTTCGAGTCTCGAGGACCGCACCGACCAGGCAAGCGCCGGAAGCAGCGCGAGCAACACCAGCACGCTCAGCTCGCGCCATCGACTGCGGGCCGCGTCGAAAACTCGGTCGCGTTTGGCTCGGCGTGTCGCCAAGAGCGTGACGACGACGATCGCGCCCAATGTCAGCAGGCCGGTCGATCGCGTCAGGACTTGCAGCGCCAGTGCGGCGCCGCTGCCGACTACCCACCGCCAACGCGATCGTCCGCTGGTGGGCGACAGCGCTGTAACCCACGACCAAACTGCAGCGAGGCCCAATGCCGCGTAGAACTCGTCGCTCATTGTGCGAGACGACGCGAACGCGGGTAGGGGATGCATCAGCGTCACAATCCCGAACAGCAGTGCGTGCCGCGCGCCGATTCGTCGCGTCAACCACGCGGCGAAACCGGCGGTGATGGCGATCGTCGGCAATGCCGCCCACACACCGAGCCAGCGGCCATCGGCGATACCGAACGCAATGGCAACCGCGAGCCACGACGGAAACCCAGGACCGCGAATCGTGGTAGGGCTCGCTCCCTCATCCAGGTATCCCAACTCGTGTTGCTGCCACAACGAAATCGCCAGCGTGGGGTAGCGGTCTGGATTGGAGCCCACCCCGCTGCGCTGTTCCCACGCCGGCACCAACCACAGCGCCATGCACAGTCGCACGACGATCCCCAGCAGCACGACCGCGGTCGCGACCTGCCAGCCAGTGCGTGTTCGTGTCTGTCCGATCGCTTGGCCCGCGTGCATCCGCGGCACGATAGTGGGAACGATCGCGGCTGCCAAGCGCGCATGCAGATAGCGCTTGACCGCGCGCCGACATCGGAATACCTAAGGGCATGCGCCGCGATCGATCCAAGCAGGGTGGAGCGTTCTACGCAGTGCTCGGCCTGCTCACGGCAGCCGTGTCGTTCGGTGTGACGCGCGCCGCGACATTTCAAAACCCGCTGACGCTCGATGCCGGAGCGATCGGCCCTGGAACCAACTGCGCCGATCCAACCATCCTTCGCGGTCAAACGGGAGGCGATGACGGTTGGTACATGATCTGCACACAAGATGCCTTGAGCGACGACGATCGCGACGCCGGCAACAACCTGCGCTCGCATCTCCTGCCGATCTACTCGTCGCTCGATTTGGTGCACTGGATCTATCGAGGCGATGCGCTGTCCTCGCGACCCACCTGGACCGAACTCAACGCCAACTTCTGGGCGCCCGACTTGCAGTACTTCAACGGCAAGTACTACCTGTACTTCGCGGCCACCGCGGTGAAGGCGCAGTACAGCGGCGAAACCAATTGCTTCGATGACAGCGGCATCGGTGTCGCCACCGCAACCTCGCCCTTGGGACCGTGGATCGATCACGGCAGTCCGGTGGTCGCGCCACGACGCAACGGCCCGGGCTGCGATTTCAAAGCAACGATCGACCCCGAAATCGTCAGCACCGCCGGCGGACAGCGCTACATCTTCTACGGTAGCTTCAAGGGCGGGCTCGAAGCGCGCACGCTGAGCAGCGATGGGTTCACCACATCCGCGGCGACAACGGTGGCGATTGCGATTGCCGATCGCTTCGAAGGTGCGGAGGTGTACTTCAAGGATGGGTTCTACTGGCTGTTCGCCAGCGCCAACAACTGTTGCGCTGGGCCCTTGACGGGGTACATCACATACGTCGGTCGCTCGACCAACCCGCTCGGCCCGTACTTCGACAAACTCGGAAACTCGTTTACGGCGGGGCGCGTCGGCGGAACAACAGTCTTGGCGATGAATGGCAACGAGTACGTCGGCCCCGGTCACGTCACGGTGTTCAGCGATCGCGCGGCGCAAACCTGGATCGCGTATCACGCGATCCAGCGACACGATCCGTACTTCGAAGCGAGCGTG
>CAZAHQ010000745.1:0-1968 GCA_964484415.1 uncultured Acidobacteriota bacterium
CACGATCGCGCCGCGGATCGAACCGCTTGCCGTAGCCACGGTCGAGTGTCTTTCGCGAACGGGCCAAGAACTGACCGCTGCTGTCGATCACCTCTCCGTCAGGGCGAACCAAGCGCGGCGCAATGATCCCGACGCGCTCATCGCGGAAGGCCGGCAGCGCCTCGGCCAAAAAGCTCGGGGCCAGCCGCGCGTCGGGGTTGAGCAACAGCGCGAACTCGCCAGCGGCAATCGCCAGAGCCCGGTTGTATCCGCCGCAGTAGCCGTGATTGTGTGCAGCACACACCAGCCGCACCTGCGATCCGAATCGTCGTGCGATCGCCTGCGGCGTCCCGTCTTGCGAGGCGTTGTCGAACACCAACACTTCCGCCGGCGAAACGGTCTGCGTCAACGCCGACTCGATCGCTTCATTCACGACCTCGCGTGAGTTCCAGGTCAGGATCACGATGCTGGCGGTATTGGCGCTCACGGGTCGCTCAACTTGAGTTGAAGCGAACGCCAGCTTTCCGGCGTGACGTTCAGCAATTCCCCCTCGTAGTCACTCTCGGGATGGACACCGTCGAGTTGTTTGGCTCGCTCGCGAATCTGCTGCGCTTGCTCTCGCGCCGCCGGTTTGTTGCCGGCCCGCAGCAACAGGTGCGCGAGCGCGATCCGCGCGGGGAGAAAATTCGGCTCGTCCTCGATCGCTCGGCGCAACTCCGCCAGCGCCAGATCGGTCTCGCCCAGCGAATCGGCCAAGCGTGCGTGCCCAAACCGGGCCAACGCGTCGCGTGGGACCTCGTCGATCGCGCGCTCCCACGCCGTCAGTGCAGCGCGGCAGACACCGTCCTCGGGCAGCGGCCCGCGACAGGCCGCATCGAGCACCAAGGCCGACTCCTTCCACGTATCGCCCGACTCGGGACGCACCGACGTGGCGCGTTGTGTGCGGTCGACGGCGCGCGCCAAGACCGGCAACGGCTCCCCTTCGAGATCGCGCGCCGCGGCAATCCAGTACCCGGCCCGTCGCCGATCGGCCAACGCGGCGCGAAGCGGTTCACCGGCACGCAGATATCGATCGGCCGCCCACGGCATCACCTCGCATGCCAACAAGGTGGTCAGCACCGAAACCGCGATCACCCATCGAGCGCCGTGACTCGGCTTCCAGAGTCGCTGTCGCTCGAGTCGTGCGCCACCGAGTGCACCCAACAGCACGGCCGCGACGATCGCGGCTGCCGGACGTTCCGAAAACAGATCGTCGGCCAGGCCGTGAGCGACCAGCACCGTCAGCGCAGCAGCACCACCAGCCAACGCAGGATCGACCTGATGAGCCAAACGCGCCGTGCGAAACACGCGGGCACCGAGCACGAGCAACATCGACAACGCGAGTGCCCCGCCCAGCAGTCCGAATGAGAGGAACAGATTCAACAAGTCGCTGTGGGGTCCGTTGAAGGTCCGTCCGAACTGCGCGACCGGTCCGGGATCGAGAAAACGATAGTGCGCCGCAACCGCTTCGAATCCGCCCGGTCCGAACCCGATCCATGGGCGGTCGAGAATCGCCCCGAGGCTGGCTCGCCAAATTTCGACGCGGCGCCACATGTAGGGATCGCCCGCTGAGAAGCGCACGATCACCGCGATCACACCGGCTGTGATCAAGATCAGCAGGCCCGCCATGATGTAGCGTCGCAGTCGCGGCGTCGCTGCGAAGATCGCCAGCAGTAATCCGCCCGCCAACAAACCGACCACGCTGCCGCGTGCGCCTCCCGCCAATCCGAAACCGATCACTGCCAAGCCAACCCACAGCGTGAAGCGCGTGGTGGGCGAGAACAACGCCATTCCAACCCAAGCGATTCCACCAGCGACCAAGAAGGTACCGAGGTGACCGGGATGCAAGAAGTCAGCCGCGGGACGCAACCCGGATTCGACACCGAGCGGCACCGGCCAACGGACCACATCCAAGCCGAATTCAAGCGCTAGCTTTTGCAACAGCCAGAG
>CAZAHQ010000746.1:0-1952 GCA_964484415.1 uncultured Acidobacteriota bacterium
ATCGCTTTGCAGGCAGCGGTACATCTTGGCCTTGGCGTTGAGTGGATACCAAAAACTGTCGTGATACGCGACGCTGGCCAGATACGCCCATGGCGCAAGTACCGTCTTGAGCGACCACTCGATCGGCTGCTTGAGCGGGCCCCAATAGATCTTGTGTTGCATGCGCGAGGCGAACGTCATTTTCTTGAAGGGGCCGTCGAAGTGCCAATTTTCATTCGCGGCGTCGAGATCACCGACAATCTCGATCTGGCGCGGATCGCCGCACCCCAGGCCACGCTCATGGGCCAAGCGAATGAACTTGATCGACATCGGGTCGATCCCCATCAGCTTGGCAGCCACGGCATCGATCGCGACCTGATCGGCGGAAGCCAAGAGCACGTTCTTCACATGCGGCACCATGCAGCGTGGCCCCGGTCCGTCGCCGGCAAACGTTCCGTCCATGACCGCAAACACGCCACGATGGATCTTCTTTTGGATCATCAACAGATCGACCAGCGTTTCGTGAATCACCGGGTGCGTCCAATGCCGATGTTCGTTGAGCAGGCCGCCGAATGCATTCTTCATCGCGCCGGTGGTCGTAGTGAAAATGTGCGTCTTGATCGTCGGCAGGTGCACGATGTTCTCGCCGATGAAACGCTTCGGGATCGAGAAGCCTTTGGGATAGACCTCGTTGAGGCACAAGAACTGCTTGGTGAGATCTCCGACCGCGTCACCGATCGGGATCCACTCTTCACCCTCGTAAAGGTGGACGTTGCGCAGGCCATGAGCCTCAACCACGTCAAGTTGTTTGTTCTCGCGCTCGCCCAGGTGCGCGTCGATCACGACGGTTCGGTTGTGGCAGGCGTGAAGCAGATTCGGATCGAATCCGTCCTGCTTCATCGTTCGAATCACGCCTTCTAGTTGCCACGGGGTGGTCGAACTCCCGGGATAGAAGAAGTGCCACGAGATATTGACTTTCAGTGCCGTGTCGGCAGACCTGTCGATGACGTCCTGATAGCGCGCGAGGTTCATCAAACGGTGATAGTCCTCGAGCACGGTGCGCGGGGTCGTGCTTACGATCGCAACCGGATGGCGAGGCGCCTGACTCACGAGCGGTGTCCCGATCCCCAGACCTTCTCGCCCGCTTCGATCCGCACGTCGAGCACGTTCTCCTTTGTCGGCAACGGGCAGGTCGCGTAGTTCGTGAAACAGCAGGGTGGGTTGTAGGCGCGGTTGAAGTCGAGAATCACCTTGCCGTCTTTGGGCGGGTCACTGTAAAGAAAACGTCCTGCACCGTAGGTCTCGTGGCTAGCGGTCTGGTCCTTGAACACGAAGAACAGAGGGTCTTCAGGCGACTCCTGCGTAGGTTCCAGCGAGTATTCCTGGCCGTCCAAAGTGAAGTGCACTCTGCCGGGAGCCTTGGCTTTCTCGATTTGACCTAGGATGTTGGGGATTTCCACGTCGCGGGGGATGGCGTACGCCTCCCAGCGTCCTTCGACGCGCCAGCGCTGGTGCGCAGGGAACGTGTCGATCCCGGTGAAGTTCTTTCTTACTGGACTATCAGCATCCTTGATCCGCAGACCGATCCGGTCGCCCCGCTCCACCACGAACCATTGCAGCGAGCCGTGATGCAGCACGTCAGGTTTTCCACTGGTATCGGCCGCCAATGGCCGCTCGGTCACCGGCTGGCCATCGATCGTGATCGCGTCCTCCGCCGTGGCGACCAACAGCACGTTCCGGCCGTCACGTTTGTACAGGCCGGGAACCTCGTCGACGCGGTTGTCTCCAGGCTGCAGCCAAGGCAAGCCGACGAGCGACAACCAGCCGTCCTCGGCCTCGAGCCTCTGAATCCGGCCGTCATGCCATTTCTGCCAATCGGCCACGAAGGCCGGATCGGGTGGCGGAATCGGTTTGGCGCAGGCACCCGTCAAGGCCACTCCTAACAACAGCGACGCGAGGCGACGCATGGGGAA
>CAZAHQ010000747.1:0-1949 GCA_964484415.1 uncultured Acidobacteriota bacterium
CGTTGTTTTGGAATAAGGAACCCCACTTGGTGCGCGCCTGTCGCGCCCACGTCATTGGCGCTGAGTACTTTCTCGATCTGCTCTGGCCGAGTATCGCTAGTCATCCCCTTCCCCCGGGGTGTGTCGCGAGCGGCGACATCGCCAGCGCACGCACCAAATCCTCCTGATCCGCATTCACGCCCTCCGTTCCAACCACGGCTGCCTGCGCCAAGTGCCGCTTTCGATCAAGGCGACCGTCCATGACCTCCTCAACCGTGTACGCGTGAAACAACCGATGCACGGTGACTGGCTGCTGCTGACCCCGCCGATGTACCCGTGCAGTCGCCTGCTCTTCCACCGCCGGATTCCATTCGAGGTTGTAGTGGACGACGTGGTTCGCCGCCGTGATGTTGAGGCCCACTCCGGCAGCTCGGGGATTCAGCACCAGGGCTGCCGCTCCGCTGACTCGATAGAAGTCGTCCACTACGCGCTGTCGGCGATCCACTGCAGTGCGCCCATCGATCCAGTCTGTCGAGACCTCGTACCGCGCTGCCAAGTCTGCAACGAGAAGATCGATCATGGATGTGAACGACGTGAAGATGACCACCTTGTCCCTTAGTGCGAACAGCTCATCAAGGATCTCGAGCAAGCGTGAGTATTTCGTGCTGCCGCCTTCAAGCGACAGCTGGTCAAGACCCACCAAGATCGGGTGCGCACAGAACATCCGCAGCTTCGTAATCCCAACCAACGGGGCCATCGGCCCATACTCGGCCTCTACGGACTGCCGGAGAGCCTCGTATTGCGCAGCAGCACTTGGGTCAAGCGGAATCGCCTCTGGAATGTCGATCCGGTCGGGAAGGTCGCCGGCGACGTCCTTGACCAATCGGCGCAAAATGAGAGGTGAAACCCGTGGCTCGAGCCGACGAGCATCGTCAAGGCTGTCAGTTCGGTATGTGCGCTCGAACGCTGGTAGCTGGCCAAGTAGCCCAGGGCAGGCAAAATCCAAGAGCGACCACAAGTCTCTGAGGCTGTTCTCGACTGGCGTGCCAGTGACGGCGATCGCTGCTTCCCGCCGCAATGACCGTAGCGCCACGGAGCGCTCGGCATTCGGGTTCTTGATCGCTTGCGCTTCATCGACGATCACGAGATCCCAATGCAGCATGCGGAACATCGACAGGTCACGAACGATCAGCTCGAAAGTGGTGATCACCACGTCATACTCGCGGAGTTCGTCGGGGAATCCCGTCCGCGTGGCGCCGTGGTGTACAAGCACGCGCAGCTCCGGGCTGAAGCGCGCAAGCTCTCGACGCCAGTTTTCCAAGAGCGTCGCAGGGCACGCCACCAGCGCCGGTTGGCCGGCAGAGCGTCGGCGCGCCGTAAGAACTGCGATCACCTGGATGGTCTTGCCCAATCCCATCTCGTCAGCAAGAAGGCACCCGATCCCCTCTCCGAGCAGTGCCATGAGCCACTCCACGCCCTGCCGCTGGTATGGATAGAGGACTGCATTGAGCCCCAGCTCCTTGATTAGAGAGGGACGTTCCTTCGGCATGGCAGAACCATGGTCGGAGCTGGGAGCCAGCGAAACGAAGTCACTCGCATCACGAAGCAACGCGAAGTACTGGCGTAGCAGCAGGGGCCGGCCTTCGTCTATTCCGAGTTCGGCGATGACCTTCCGCAGCAGAGCCAGCGGTTCGCTTGCGATCGCGAACCAGTCGGTCCCCGAGATGATCTGGTCGCCCACGAGCGTGACGGGAATCGGAATCCGTGCCGCCGCACCGACTAGGAGTATTCGCCAGTGCGCACGCCGGTTCTCCCGCGCTATCGGGGGATGGATCTCGATAAGAGGATCTAGGGGAAAGCGGTGAAATGCGAGATGACTTAGCGCCTCGGAGGGCCTACTCCGTATGGGGCGGCCCGTTACTGTAGTCGCGGCCTTGAACTCGGCGCGAACTATGTCGGCAGCTGACGGA
>CAZAHQ010000748.1:0-1944 GCA_964484415.1 uncultured Acidobacteriota bacterium
GCGAACGCCAACGCAGACCAAGCCGACACGGTTCACCCGGGCCAATCCGGCGATGCTTGTGACGATCCCGATGGTGACGGTCTGTATGACACCGTCGATACCTGCCCCGACATTGCTGATCGATCCAACGCCAACACCGATCTGGACCGGTTCGGCGATCGGTGCGATCGGTACCCGGAACTGCGATTTCATCTCGAGACAGCCCGCGACGTGCGAGCGCTCACACAGGCGCGGACCGAGATCACCGTTCGCCTGCTCGATCAGCGCAACGAGTTGCGATCCGATCTGAACGACGTGTCGGTCACGCTCACGGTGGACGGTAGCGCGCGGTTCGACGATGGCAGCCAGCAGCAGCGCGTGTCGTTCCTCGCCGGAGAGGCGAGCGTCGTGGTTCACGACGACATCGTCGAGGCGGTGCGACTCAGGTCGATCGACAGTGACAACATCGGGATCGAATCGATCGACGAGTCGTGGGAAACGTTCGAGGACAGCGAGGGTGGTTTCATCTCCGGGCCGAACCCCACTTACTCGACTCAGTTCCAAGACACCTGGACCTGGACGCAACCAACGGTGGGACCCAAGCGCGCCAACTCCGGGCGCAGAGCGTGGGTGCTGCGAGCGCCCGATGAGCAGTACCTGGGAATCACCGGCTATGTCGACTCGCGCAAGTACGTGCTGCCGCGCGGTGCGAGCCCGGCACTGGTGTTCTCACAGTGGTTCCGGCCAGAGAATCCCGCGTCGCAGGCGGCAGTCGACGTCATGATCGACAACCAGCCCCAGCCCCAGCCGCAGATCAAGCGACTGCTGACCATCAAGGGTGACCAAGGCGACTGGGGAGACGTTCGCACACCGCTGACCGACTCGGCCGGCAAGACGGTTCAGTTCAGATGGTTCGTCCAGGACTTGTACAAGAGAGCTGAGGGGGGATGGGGGATCGACGATGTGCGTGTGGTCGGGATCGCTCCGGTGCTGCGGTTCTTTGCGCCCGACGAGGACGACGACCACGACGGCGTGACCAACGCCGTGGAAGTCGCTCGAGGCAGCGACGCACTCGAGGTCGATACCGATCGCGACGGCGTGCGCGATGCTGTTGACAACTGCGTCTTGATCGCAAATCCCGATCAGCGTGACACGGTCGCTGGCGGTGGTGGAGATCGATGCACCGATGCCGACGCCGACGGCACCCTCGATGTCGACGATTTGTGCCCGCTGTTGGCCGCCGACTCAGGCACCGACGACGATGGCGATCACATCGGAAGCGCCTGCGACCCGTATCCCGAGATCGCGCTGTTCGTGAAACCGATCTTCCCGATCGGCGCGCTGGTCGGACGGCCTGAGTCGATCGCGTTCCGCTTGGAAGACCAGCACGGAACGTTGCGCAGCGAACTACGCGATGTGAAGGTCAGGCTGACCGTCAGTCGTTCGGCGCGCTTCGCCAACGATTCCACAAGCACAGACATCACGTTCGTCGATGGATTGGCGAACGTCGTGGTCAGCGACACCGTGGACGAGGTGGTGCGTTTCGACGCCTCGGATCCCTATCAGCTCGGTGTGCAGTATCAAGCCGACTATTTCGAGGACTTCGAAGCGGACAACGGCGGGTTCACGACCCGCGGTACACATGGCAGCCTGCAGTGGGGTGAGCCGATCTCAGGGCCGGGCGCCGCGCATTCTGGGCGTTACGCGTGGGGAGCACCGCTTCAAGGCGCCATCCCGCCCGATATGAACGAGCTGGCTATCGGACCGCGCATCCGCCTGCCGGAGCTCGAACCGACGCGGATCGAGGCCTGGGCCTCGAGCTCGGAGCCACGCTACAGCAGTCGGTCCGCCTCGGGTGCGGTAGGAACCTCGAACGCTCCGGGACGAGCGATCGGCCTGGCCGCGTACGCATCCCGCCGGACTGGGCTCTCCGAGTGGTCGCCGATCTACGGATTCATCTACGAC
>CAZAHQ010000749.1:0-1940 GCA_964484415.1 uncultured Acidobacteriota bacterium
TCGGAAGACACCTACCGGGTGCTCACCGCTGTCGATGCGGCGCTGATGATCATCGATGCGGCGAAGGGTGTGGAGGAACGGACGATCAAGCTGATGGAGGTGTGCCGCATGCGCGACACACCGATCATCACCTTCATCAACAAACTCGATCGTGAGGTGCGCGAGCCGATCGCCTTGATCGAAGAGATCGAGAAGGTGCTTGGAATCCACTGCACGCCGGTGACGTGGCCGCTGGGAATGGGGAAGGCGTTCAAGGGAGTGTTGTCGCTCAAAGACGGCACGGTGCTGCGCTTCACGCCGGGACAGGAGCGAGCCGATCAGACGTTTCAGCGACTCGAGTCGACCGACACGCGAGAGATCGCACGGTCGGTCGGGGTCGATCCAGTTCATCTGGTCGAGGAGGTCGAGTTGGTGCAGGCCGCCTGCGCCGAACGGAATCATCCGGATTTCCTGGCCGGCAAGCAGACCCCGGTCTTCTTCGGATCGGCGATCAACAATTTCGGTGTTCGCGAGATCCTGAATGCGTTGGTGGAATGGGCACCGCCGCCGCAAGGGCGCGACGCCACCATCCGACGCGTCGAGTCGGACGAACCGCCGTTCACCGGATTCGTCTTCAAGATCCAAGCGAACATGGACCCCAAGCACCGCGATCGGGTCGCGTTCGTGCGAATCTGCTCCGGTCGCTACCAACCCGGCATGAAGATCCAGAACCAACGCGCCGGGAAAGAACTACGAATCGGCAACGCGGTGACATTCCTGGCCGACAGCCGCGCGCGCAGCGCGGCGGCGTACGCGGGCGACATCATCGGCATTCTCAATCACGGTCAATTGCAAATCGGCGACACGTTGGCCGATGAAGCGGGGCTTGCCTTCACTGGCATCCCCTACTTCGCGCCGGAGGTGTTTCGCGCCCCGCGTTTGCGCGACCCGATGAAGGCCAAGCAACTCAACAAGGGGCTACGCGAGTTGGGCGAAGAAGGCGCAGTGCAGGTCTTCGACCCGTTGGGCGGCGGGCGGCTCTTGATCGGCGCCGTGGGGCCGTTGCAATTCGAGGTTGTCGCCGAACGGCTGAAGAGCGAGTACGGCGTCGATGCCGTGTTCGAACCGTCGGCGATCACGATCGCACGCTGGCTCACCTGCAATGACCCCGTGGTATGGACCGAGTTCAAGCGCACGCAATCGATGCGCCTAGGAATCGATGTCGACGGCAACTCGGTTTTCCTCGCGCCGGACAAGGTGTATCTGAAACTCGCGATGGAGAACTACCCGAAGGTGCAGTTCCACGCCACACGTGAACATGGGAAACGCTTGTCGAGTTGAGGCGCGGCCTCTCGCGGAATCAAAACGGCACGCTTGCCCTTAGATCCGGTGCCCGCCCGTCTGACTTTGTTCGATATTCATGGTCAACAACAAAGAGCCCGGCAGGAGCCGGGCCCTTCGCAATTCTCGGAGGCAGGCCTTCGGAAAGAGCGTCTGCCACCACTCCGAGTCGATCAACCGATCAACGGCTCTTTGGAGCCACCGCGGGTTGAGAGTCACTGGCGACGCAGTTTCTGTAGCAGTTGAAAGCTGCCGTGTTGGCGCGGCTGATACACGATTGGTAGTTGCGTCGCGCCCCAAATCTCTGGGTATTTGCCTTGCGAACACACAGGCCCTGAGCGATCGGGTTCGTGGCGGCCGCGAGGCATGCCGCTTCATCCGCGGCGATTCTCGCCAGGTCGGCGTCAAGCCGATCCTGGCAACTCTGCTTGTCAACAGCCCATTGGTCTGCACAACTCTGCTGACACTCCCCGCTGCCACCGGCATAAGCCGCAGTAGTAGCGCCGCAGATTCCAATCGTGAGGGCCGCCACTGCACAGACCGTTTTCAAAGACGCTGCAATTCTCATTGTCGGTGACTCCTTTGCATTCGGCGCAGCGGGTGTCGTGCTGCCATGCCGC
>CAZAHQ010000750.1:0-1933 GCA_964484415.1 uncultured Acidobacteriota bacterium
GACGCCAGTTGTGGGAGATCATTCGCGAGCTGCGCGGACGCGGCCGCACGGTGCTGATCACCACTCACTACATGGACGAGGCCGAGCGACTCTGCGATCGCGTGGCGATCGTCGATCACGGCAAGGTGATTGCGCTCGGTTCTCCCCATGACCTGATCGCATCGCTGGGCGGCGAGCATGTGATCGAATTCGGACTGGAGGCCGGCGGCGAGACCGACGCCAACTTCGAGGCCGAGTTACGCGCGCTGCCGTCGGTCACCGCGCTTCGGCATGAAGCCGATCGACTTGCGCTGACCGTGGGTGAGCCGCACAAGGCAATTCCGGCGCTTTTGGAGTTGACCACACGCACGTCACGATCGTTGGGTAGCCTGACCACGCGTCATGCTTCGCTGGAAGACGTGTTCGTGACACAAACCGGGCGTTCGCTTCGCGATGAATAGCGTTCGGCGTGTCGCGCGGTTCGCGGTGCCGCTGTGCCTGCTGGTCGTGGCCGTGTCGGCCTGGGGGCGCATTCAGGAATCGAATCGCCCCGAACGCGCCGTGATGATCTTCATCGACACGTTGCGTGCCGATCACCTGGGCAGCTACGGTTACGCGCGCTCGACCTCGCCGGCAATCGATCAGTTTGCGAAGGGCGCCGTGGTGTTCGACGCGGCGCATTCGGTCGCTCCCTGGACATTGCCCTCTGCCAAAGCGGTGCTGAGCGGGCGGCATCCTGACTGGTGGGACGCGACCGCGACGCTGCAGGGTCGCCTGCGCGCGCGTGGATTCAAGACGGCGTTCTTCTCCGCCAACAACTGGATGTCGCCCGATGTCGGAATGCGTCGCGATTGGGACACCTACAACTTGCAACACGGTGCGCTTGCCGAGACGCAGGTTGAGCGTGCGGTGCAGTGGCTGGGCGCGCATTCCAACGACGACGTGCTGCTGGTGCTGCACCTGATGGACATGCATCAGCCCTACAAGGAGCCAGCCGGCTATCGGCGCCTGTTTGCGGGCGACCCCGTTGCACCGCTCGGCGAGGAGATTCGAGACCGCATCGCGCTTTCGGAGTTGAAGTCGCCGGCGGCGCGTCAATACGTGATCGACCGCTACGACAACAACCTGCGCTACATCGATGACTCGCTGAAGGCCTTGTTCAGCGTGCTCGATCGCTGGGATGTGGTGATCCTGTTTTCAGACCACGGCGAGGAGTTTTGGGATCATGACTCATTCGGTCACGGCCATACCTTGTATGAGGAACTGCTGCGCGTTCCGCTGATCGTGCGCGCCCCAGGCCTGGCACCGCGTCGGATCAACGCGCCGGTATCGCTGTTGGATCTCACGCCCACGCTGCTCGATCTACTCTCGATTCCGGTCAAGGGTCTGGATGGGCAGAGTCTTGTTCCCTTGCTGCGGGGAGATGCAACCGCCGGTGCACGGTTGGCGCAGCGCCCGCTTCCGATCGGCTGGCCATTGTACGGCGCGGTGCGATGGGGCGTGTTGAATGGCGAGCGCAAGTACAGCACGTGGGCCGGTCGCGAGTTTCTGTTCGATCTGAAGCAAGACCCCGGCGAGCACGTCAATCGTGCAGAGGGGCGTAGTAACAGCGAGATGACGCCGCATCGCGCCGCACTCGCCAAAGCGTTGAAACGCGAGATCGCATTGACGTTGCGAGTCAGCAGCGACGCGAAGGATCTGAAGGACGGGCCGGGCGTGTTGCTGCGATGTCGCGTTCCCGGAGGCTGGCGCAAGGCCTGGGCGGGACACGATCCCGATGTCGCCGCAGCGGCCGAGGTGACGATCGACGGCGAGACCGTCGTGATGCAATGGCCGGAAGGGTACCGCCATGGACGACAGCTCTATGCCTTGCCGCGACGAGGATTGACCGAGGTGGGCTCTCTACTGCGATGCGATGTGCACAGCGGGAGCGATTGGTCCAGGATTCCGCTAT
>CAZAHQ010000751.1:0-1922 GCA_964484415.1 uncultured Acidobacteriota bacterium
CGCGCTTGTCACCGCGAAGCCGCCGGCGCTCGAGCAATCCGTCGTCGCGATGGTCGCTTTCGGTTGTGGTAACTCGCCATCATCCGATGGCAACCGCATCGTCGTGGTTGATAAGGATGCGAATGTAGTCCCCATTGAGAGTGTCCGTGTTCCATTCGATGAATGGAAGCAAATTATGGACAGAAGTGCCTTGTGGATGGTTGATCCTGTCCAGTCTGAGCAACCACTTGTGCCAACGACGGAAAGTGGAACAAGTTCTCTTAGCGGCGCTTGTAGCATCTCATCGGTCCTGACATCAGCTTCTGCAATCCGGGGCGCTGGCAGTCAATCGCCTTTCTGCTATGGATATACCCAGTTCAAGGGTGACGATGAACTTGATTGTTACATAAAATTTGAAGGCAAAGCGTCAAAGTGGCAGTATGAATTTGCAACCACCAACGCATGCGCTGCGGCTGCAAGCACTTGGTATGGAGGCCGATTGGCTACATACATCGATGCAACCAGCATCTACTTGCGGCTTGATGGAAAGTGGTGCTGGTACTCTGACTGCGAGGATGGGTTTAAGCTTCAGCAATAGAGTGTCGCCCAAGCATCTCCGACGCTCTTCGGGGTCAACATACCCTACCGAGGGCTATGTTCGATGCCGGCGGCGCGAGAGCACTCCATCGAGTGACCGCCTACAGATAAGGCAATACTCCATGGACTAGATCAGCCTCTCGACGGGCCAGCAGCGCTCGTCTGGCGGTAATAGCCGTCGAAGCGCCCGTCCAAAAGCTGTTGCACCTGCGCCGGCCACCAGTGGTCACGCCCTTTGGGTGTCAGAAACCCCGCTTCCTTCAGCACGACCGCCAAGCGCGGAAATCCCGGCCGTTGAAACGCCTCACCAGGATGCAGGCGGCCATGCTCCTGCTCAGCATTCCGAAGCATTGACTCCAAATACTGTTTGGGAGTCAGATACTTCGTCGGTTCCGTCGCACGAAGTAGCTTGCCGACGCTGGACGCTGTGAACTTCCGGCCCTTCACGGGAATCCACTTCTGCTCGTTCAGGATGGCCGCGATCTGCGTGTAGGTGTGTCCGTGGTTGCGTAGCTCGACCATGCGCGCCTTCACTTCTTCGTCGCTGTGCGCGCGTTCGTTGTGCGGCTTCGGAGTATGCCAGCCCTCGCGCTGCACCAGGAGATACAGGAAGCTGCTGCGCCACTGCTTCGCGCGGGGAGGTGCGACTCCCTCGGCATTCAGGCGATTGGCCATCACAGGAACCGAGACTCCTTGTTCAACCCACGATTTGATGCGGCGCAGGATGGCTTGCTCTTCGGGATTCTCGATGACGTTCTTGTATCGTGTGCCATCGGCCCTCGGCACCTTCATGAATCCGTAGGGCGCTTTGCCATGGCGATACCCGCACTGCCGCATGTGGTGCAGAGCCTCCCGCGTTCGCTCTGCCGTCGCCTCGCGTTCCATCTGTGCAAACACCAACAGAATGCTGACGAGAGCGCGACCCAGCGACGAGTCGAGGCGGATCGATTCCCGAATGGCGACGAGTTCCTTTTCCCCAGATCGGAAGTAGGTTTCGTACAGTTCGCAGAAGTGACGGATCGATCTGCTGAGCCTGTCGAATTTGAGCACAACGAGAACATGGACGCCGCGCTGCAACGCACGCAGCGCATCCTGAAGTCCAGGCCGCTCTACTTTCCCGCCAGAAAGCACGTCCTTATGGATCTCGACCAGTTTCAGACCCTGCATCGAGCAGTACTGCTGGATGGCAGCGGCCTGCGCATCCAAGGACAGCCCATCCGCTGCCTGCATGTCAGTCGATACGCGGATGTATCCGACCGCGCTGCGCGTCGTCACGTTGCCGCCAGTAATGTCGCGAGAACTAGCCTTGTAGGAACTCTGGGCTGCCTTCATGACCTCTCCCTTCG
>CAZAHQ010000752.1:0-1919 GCA_964484415.1 uncultured Acidobacteriota bacterium
CTATCCTCGTGACGATGACCCACACGGCGTGAGTTGACGGGCGATTCATGGACCCGCGGGGCGGAGGATGCTAGATTCCGCGGCGCGATGGCACCCGCATCCAGACCGCGCCAAGGCAGAGAGCGAATCAGTGACGATGCGTCGCTGACGCAGATCGATTTCGCGACACTGCCGCGACATGTGGCGATCATCATGGATGGCAACGGCCGCTGGGCACGGCAACGTGGTCTGCCGCGCGTCGCCGGCCATCGCGCAGGGATTGCAAGCGTCCGCGAGATGGTCGAGACCTGTGGGCGGCTCGGGTTGGAAGCGCTCACGCTGTATGCCTTCAGTCGTGAGAATTGGTCGCGACCGGCACCCGAGGTCCGCACTCTGATGCGGTTACTGTGCGAGTACTTGAGTAGCGAGCTCGACAGCGTGCATGCCCGCAATGTCCGTTTCCAGGTGATCGGAAGGAGCAAAGACCTGCCCGTCGATGTGCAGGAAGCGCTCGCTCGCGCCGAGCGCAGAACGGCCGACAACACGGGAATGCGATTCTTGGTAGCACTGTCGTACTCGGGCCGGTCTGAGATCGCCGATGCTGCCAGAGCGCTGGGCCGCCTCGTGCAGCAGGGTTTGCTCGATCCTGAGTCCATCGATGAGGCGGCCGTCGAGTCACATCTTTCGACCAGCGGTGTTCCTGATCCGGATTTGCTGATCCGAACCTCTGGGGAGATGCGGGTCAGTAACTTCTTGTTGTGGCAAATCGCTTATGCCGAGTTATGGGTCAGTCCGGTACTGTGGCCGGATTTTCGCAAGCGGCACCTGTATGAGGCGATTCTCGACTTCCAGCGCCGTGAACGTCGTTTCGGCGGCGTTGGTGGCGAGAAGGGTGTGGTCGCTCGGACGCTGAAGCGATTGCTCACGTGACACGCGTCATCACCGCTTCAGTTCTCGTTGTTGCCGTCTATCTGGTGTTGAAAGTAGCTCCGTTGTGGGCCTTCTGGTCCATGATCGGATTTGTTGCCATCGTCGGCGTATTCGAAATGTCCGCGATGTTGGCGCGCGGTGGTCGCAAGCCGTGGCGCTGGTTGGCGTTGCTCGGAACCCTCTCGATCACCGCGACGTTCTTGCGCGAAGAGCCGCCGCTCGCTCCGGTGCTCGCAGCGTTTTTGGTCACGCTGTTCGTGATGATGCTGCTTAGCCGCGAGACTCCCGCCCACGCGGTCGACCGGATGCTCGGAACGCTGTTGCCTGTTTTCTACCTCGGACTGACGGTGGGACATCTTGGCGGATTGCTGGCCGTCGAGAATCCTCAAGCACGAGAGCGTGGCGAGGACCTGATCGCCTTGGCGTTGTTCGCGGTTTACTGCGGCGACACCTTCGCCTACTTCGGTGGACGAGCGTTCGGAAAGCACAAGCTGGCTCCTCGCATCAGCCCAGGGAAGACGATCGAAGGGGCTGCCTTCGGCCTGGTCGGATCGGTGCTGGGAGCGACACTCGCACCACTTTGGTTCTTTCAGCGACTGCCGCTAGGCCATGCACTGCTACTGGGCGCCATTCTCGGGTCTGCGGGGATCCTGGGTGACTTGGCGGAGTCTTTGTTGAAGCGTGCCTCCGATGTGAAAGACTCCGGCGGATTGCTACCCGGACACGGTGGCATGCTCGATCGCATCGACAGTCTGCTGCTGGCTGCTCCCGTGCTTTATTGGTACCACCGGCTGTTTCTCACGGGCCTGTGACGTGGGGTGAGTTGCGGGGCCGGTTGTAGAATGCGCGGCTGACTTGAGAGACGCAGCACGAGGTACCAGTGGCACGTCGGATCGTCATCCTAGGCTCGACCGGCTCGATCGGGCGCAGCACGCTCGACGTCGTACGGCGTCACGCCCCTGCATTCGAGGTCGTCGGGCTCGTCGCCGGGCGCCAGGTCGAGCGCCTCG
>CAZAHQ010000753.1:0-1905 GCA_964484415.1 uncultured Acidobacteriota bacterium
GATCTCGCGGTTCTTCCCCTCGACCAGTTCGACCACCGCGTGACTCTCGCGAGCCGAGCGTTTGCGCACCTCGACCGACTCGGCGCAGAGCGTCTCGCCACGATCCTCGACACCGTCACAGAGCTTTTGTGCGGCGCGTTGATCGAGATTGCCGCGCACCACCACGCTGTAGCGTCGGACCACACCGCTGGCCGGATCGGTCAACCAATCGCTGAAGCGCGTGTCGTTGGTAAACAGCAACAACCCGGTGGTCATCATGTCGAGCCGACCGACCGCTTCGAGTTTGAGCCGCTGCTCGCCGAGCAGTGTGAAGACAGTCGGCCGGCCTTCCGGATCGCGGCGCGTCACCACGGTGCCCGGTGGTTTGTGCAGCATCAGCGTTTGTGTGCGCTGCGTGCGTTGTTGCGCGGCACCATCGATCTTGACCTTGACCCGTTCGGGCACCACCGGTGCGCCGGGATCGCGAACCACCACGCCATCGAGCGCCACCCGCCCATCCTTGATCAGGCGGCGGGCCTCGGTCCGCGAGGCGTAGCCCATCTTCGACAGCGCCCGCTCGAGTGAAACCTCACCGGGTCCGCGACGCGTCATCGTCGAAACTTGTACGGCCCCGACAGCGCGCCCCAGACCTGCAAGCCGGCGTCGTCCCACCCGCGATCCCAGGAATCGATGCCGCTCTCACTGAGCGTCACGATCGATGTGGTGAAGACCGCCCCCTCGCGGTTGGACTTGCAGGATCGATCCGGAGTCGAACCTTGATAGCGGTGCGGTGCGGTGCGGGAGAGCCGCACTTCACACCCTTCCATACGCTTCAACTCTTGCGGCGTGAGTCCTTCCAACGGTTTGGGCTGTTTGTATTGACCAACGAAGCGCGCGTTGTCACCGGGCAACAACCAGATCTCGCTGATCACGGTGCCGTCCGGACCCGGAACGATGTGATAGACGCGCTGCCGGTAGGGTCGATCGAGCGCGGTGGCAACCGCTTGCTCGACATACAGCCAGTGGCCGTCGGTGCGGTCGGTCCAGGCCGGCGCCACGCTCAGATGAATGTCGCGGTACTCCTTGTCTTCCTTCGCTTGCTCCGCCGAGGTGAAGTTGCCGCTCAACAGCGCCGCGACCTCGGCTGCAGCATCGGCCGGCGCAATCGGAGACAACAGATCGCTCTCGGGCGTCATCCGCGCCGGGTCCGTGGATAGAGGCTTTGAGGCAGACGGCTTGGTCGCCGCAGGCAACGTGGCGTCGGGTGTCACGGGAGGCGGTTTGGGAACTGACGCCTCATCGGGCTGCTTGGCGGCCGTCGCTGGAGACTCTGCGGCGAAAGCAGGAGTGACCAGGCCGGCGACCAGGCACGTCGCTAATACGGCGCCGATCCGGAAGTGGAATGTCGAAAGGTTCGAAGCGGGTCGATTGAGCATGGCGGGAGTCTAATGCCGATCTTGCAGGCCGCACGCGACCGGCCACTTTCCCGCTCCAAGCCCGATGCGGCAGTGACGGTCAGCTCCCTTCCCAAACGACACCGCGCGCGCGCAACGACACGAACCCTTCGCGAGCCACGATCACGTGATCGTACAAAGGCACACCAAACAGTGTTCCCGCGCGTCCGATAGTGCGCGTGAATCGCCGGTCATCCTCGCTCGGTTCCGGGCTTCCCGAGGGGTGGTTGTGCAACAACAGAAACGCCGCCGCCAAGGTACGGAGCGCCGGCTCGAGCACATCGCGCGGTGTGGCGCGCGCCACATTCAACGAGCCGATCGCCAGTGTCTCGCGCGCAATCAGCCGGCCCTGTCCGTCAAGGTACAGCCCCACCAAGTGCTCACGCGTCGCGTCCACGAGATCGGGCACGCAGCGCAGCGCCTCTTCGGGCGATCGAATCGGCAAGCGACGCACGTCCGGTGCGGCGGACAA
>CAZAHQ010000754.1:0-1902 GCA_964484415.1 uncultured Acidobacteriota bacterium
TATCGAGCGCAGCATCGAGCGCCAACGCGGCGCTTCCCATTCCCCCCCCCAGTTCGAGAACTCGACCGATCGGGCCGCGCTGCCAGTGGAGCACGGCCGCCGCGGCGACACGGTTGTTGATCGCGTACAGCGGGTTGTCGTTGGAGAAATACTCCGGCCACGCTTCGAAGGTCTCGGCACGAAACAGAAGTTCATCGCCGCGCTTTTCGCCGCGCAGAAACTCGGGATACCCCTCGGCAGCGATCTCGGCGATGCGATAGGCCGGCAGCGCTGTCGGGTCGAGCGCCGCCTGGAGTTCTCGCAGTCGTTGAACGTCGTCGCGCTGTCGGTCATCGCGGAGTCGGTAGTGGGTAAAATCGCCCCGAATGTCGTCGTCAGCCTGGTTGTGCGCGCACAACAAACGCAGCATCCAGCTCAATGCGGGTTCGGCAACATCAGGCTTGAGTCGCGCGTGCGTCATCGCCTCAGTGAGGGTGGCGCCCGTGGCGAATCTGGCCTCGAGATCGCAACGCTGAAGCACCTGCAGCGTCAACGCCACCGTGAAGCGTTCGATCAGGTCGCACGACTCGACGAATGTCTCGTTGAACAGCGGAAGCAACTCCGCCGGCAACAACTCGTGTCGCCGATCACGATTGTCGCTCTGACTCGTGATGATCGGTGTCATCGAAATCCCCGCCTCGCTATCGCGCCGATCGACTCAGCACGATACGCGCAACTGGAGTCTTGCGGGGAAACGCTGCAACCAGGTCTCGCGGCGACGCGCCTGACGCTATGGGGTAACAGCGGCCGGGTCGACTTGGGATCGGGCCGCGGCCGTGCAGCCGAGATAGCACTCCCGCGCTTTCGAGGTCGCGTCGTTGATCGCTTTTCGGTAGTCGGCGCGCGCGGTGGTGCGCTGACGATTGGTGTCGCGCACACAAGCGCCGGCAGTCAGTGCATCGTCGGCCGACGCTTCGAGGCACGAGGTCGTGAGCTGATCCAGATCCGCGAGCTTGGTTTCCAGCGTCCGCAACTGACTCTGCTTGGTGGCCTGCCAGTCCGAACCACAACTGGCTGCACACGAGTCGATCGCTGCCCAAGCGGAACCTGCCCACACGGCGGCAACCATTGAGAAAGCGGCGAGGCGGACGCAAGTCTTGGCGATCATTGGTTTTCAGTCTCCGTAGCGCTCGGGCCCCGGGGTCCGGTCGAGGCGGGCCCCTCAGGTCGCAAGAAGATACGGCGAACGGTCCAAAACGGAAGGTCCTGGAGAGAGAAGTTCTGTGGCCCGGCCTCGGAATCCTTTACCAGCGAAGCGGGCTAGGGGAGCGACCCTCAAACAAAGGCGACCGATCGCGGTCGGTCGCTGGTCGCAGGACCCGGATCTCGCGCGGCCGGCGCGCGAACCTCGCCCTTATCGGGGGGTTAGCCTTGACAGAGTTCGGGAGTTCCCCTAACCTCCCGCCTTCGCGTTCGCAGGGGTGTGTCCTGCGGACTCGTCGACGAACGGTCGAGCTTGCCATCGCCGATAAGGCCCGCGCCGGTTTTCACGGAGCGGCGCCGCTAGGGTGATAGGGCCCGGAACGATACGCGTCGAACTAGCCGCTGCGCGCAGCCGGCAGGACAAACAGGCCCTTTGGCGTTGTAGTGCCGCTTGGCCGATGTCGCTTTCTCCGCGCAGCGAACACAACCGAAGGGGCCGCACTCATGCACGCCACAGTTCGCGTGTGCTGTGCGGTGCGCCGGAAAAAAGAGAGGGCAGCTGTGCCGACGATAAGTCAACTAGTGCGCTCGGGTCGCAAGGCGATCCGTAACAAGACGGCGAGCCCCGCGCTGCAGGCCTGCCCGCAGCGCCGCGGCGTCTGCACTCGTGTGTATACGACAACACCGAAGAAGCCGAACTCGGCCTTGCGCAAGGTAAGC
>CAZAHQ010000755.1:0-1902 GCA_964484415.1 uncultured Acidobacteriota bacterium
CACTCGGGGCCGTGAGTCGCGACAACTTCATCTTTCGACAAGGGCCCGAGGGAACAGACGCCAGAGCCTGTGAGACGCGCTTTACGGTATTACGACGCCTTGGGGTCTTGACGCTGGTTATGGGTGAACCGCAGACCGGTCGGCGACATCAAGTCCGAGCCCACTTGGCCTATACCGGGACGCCGATCGTCGGAGACAAACTCTACCGGCTTGACGACAAGGAGTATCGGCGATTCCTCACCCAGGGCGGTCTGGACGCCGCACACCGAGAGCTGTTGGTGACTGATCGCCTGATGCTGCACAGCCATCGGCTGTCGATCCCCCACCCCCGTCGGCCGGATGAGCGAGTCGAGATCGAGGCCCCCATGCCCGAGGACATGCGGCGGCTGATCGCGACCTGAAAAACTGGCGATCGAGTGTCTGTATCGCGCGTTGAAAGCGCTGGCCGAGGGTGCGCCCGACGACTAGACTTCGCGCAGTTGTCGGGCCTTGACTGCAGTGGTGAACTACGTCCTTCAACTCCCCCGGGGAACCAAACCATGCCCGATCCAAAAACCGTTCTGTCCACGAAAATCCAGCCCTGGCGTGAAGAGGTCAAAAACCTCAACGAAAAACACGGTGACATGAAGATCTCAGACGTCACCGTAGGTCAAGCTTTCGGAGGCATGCGCAGCGTGAAGTGCATGACCTGGGAACCGTCGGCACTCGATCCGATGGAGGGAATTCGCTATCGCGGGCTTTCGATACCCGACGTGCGCGAACGACTCCCGAAGACCGCGGGCGGTGACGAGCCGTTACCCGAGGGGTTGTTCTACCTGCTGCTCACCGGTGACATCCCCGAACGCGTTCATGTCGACGGTGTCACGGCCGAATGGCGACGGCGCGAAGGACTGCCGGAGTACGCCAAGCGGACGCTCGATGCGCTGCCGCTGGATGTACACCCGATGACGCAGTTCGCGATCGGGATCTTGGCGCTCCAGCGTCAGAGCAAATTCTCGGACGCAGTACATCACGTCAACAAACTCGAACATTGGGATTCGATGTTCGAGGATGCGATGACGCTGTTGGCGCAGTTGCCGCATGTCGCCGCCTACATTTATCGCCGCTGCTATCGGGGCAACCAGCACATTCCACCGGGACCGCTGCATCTGGATTGGTCCGGCAACTTCGCGCACATGCTGGGGTATGAAGACCCCGAGTTCGCCGAGCTGATGCGACTTTACCTGGTGCTGCATGCCGATCACGAAGGTGGCAACGTCAGTGCCCACACGGTGCGCTTGGTCGGTTCGGCACTCTCCGATCCGTTCCTCTCGCTGTCAGCCGGAATGTGCGGCTTGGCGGGTCCGCTGCACGGCTTGGCCAATCAAGATGCGCTGGCTTGGATCATCGAGATGCGCGAGGCGATGGGCGAAGGGGTTCCAACCAAAGCGGCCGTCGAAACGTACGTGAACGACTGGTTGGCCAGTGGGCGCGTGGTGCCCGGCTATGGACACGCGGTGCTACGTCAGACCGACCCGCGTTACACCGCACAACAGGTGTTCTGCCGACGTCACTTCCCGGAGGACGAGTTGTTCCAAGTGGTCAGCATGCTTTATGACGTGGTCCCATCCACGCTTCAAAAGCAGGGCAAGGCCAAGAATCCGTGGCCGAATGTCGATGCCATCTCCGGCACGCTGCTGACCCACTACGGAATGACCGAGACCAATTTCTACACGGTATTGTTTGGGGTCTCGCGCGCCATGGGCACGCTGGCGTCATTGATTATCGACCGCATCTTGCTACTTCCGTTGGAACGACCCAAGAGTGTCACCACCGAATGGGTCAAGATGCAGGTCAGCGCCGTGCCCAAGGTCTAGCGTCGTGGGGGGGGGCGCCCGGGCGGCACGCCGGCGAGGCGCCGCG
>CAZAHQ010000756.1:0-1900 GCA_964484415.1 uncultured Acidobacteriota bacterium
ACGATTGCCGTCGGGAATCGGGCGCTACAACACGACGATTTCATCACGATCGACGGTGCTACCGGCCGCGTCATGCGCGGTGAAGTACCCACAATCACGCCGCAGGTTGGCGATGTCCTCTCGACCTTGCTGGAATGGGCCGACGACATCCGTCGGATGGGCGTACGCGCCAACGCGGACACTCCTCACGACGCAAGCGTCGCACGCGATTTCGGCGCGACTGGCATCGGGTTGTGTCGCACGGAGCACATGTTCTTTGAAGGCGACCGCATTCAGGCGATGCGCGAAATGATCCTCGCTGGGAACGTGGCCGAACGCCGGCGGGCGCTGGACAAGCTCCTGCCGATCCAACAGGCTGATTTCGTGGGCATCTTCACCGCAATGGATGGCTTTCCGGTGACCATTCGGACGCTCGATCCTCCGCTACACGAGTTCTTGCCCCACACCGACAATGAGATCGAGCAACTTGCCCAGCATATCGGCGCGAACGTAGAAAGCGTCCAGCAAAAAGTCGCCGCGCTGCGCGAAGCCAATCCGATGCTGGGACATCGCGGATGTCGGTTGGGCATTTCATATCCTGAGATCACCGAAATGCAGGCGCGAGCGATCATCTCGGCTGCTGTGGAGTGTGCGTCGCGGGGCCTTACGGTGCATCCGGAAATCATGATCCCGCTCGTTGCGGACCACAAGGAACTGGAATTACAACGCGAGATCGTCGATCGAGTTGCCCGCGAGGTCTTCTCCGCTGCCGGCACCACCATCACCTACTCAGTCGGCACCATGATCGAGCTCCCGCGCGCCGCCATGACGGCTGACGCCATCGCCGAATCGGCCGAATTCTTCTCATTCGGGACGAATGACCTGACCCAGACGACCTTCGGTCTGAGCCGCGACGATGCCGGCCGATTCCTCCCCTATTATGTTGAATCCGGCATCCTCTCCCGTGACCCATTCGTCACCGTCGACGCGACCGGGGTCGGCGAACTCATCCGCATTGCCTGCGAGCGCGGGAGATCGACACGACCGTCGATCAAACTGGGCATTTGCGGCGAGCACGGAGGAGACCCTGATAGCGTTGCGTTCTTTCATCGCACCGGGCTGGACTATGTGTCGTGTTCGCCGTACCGAGTGCCGTTGGCACGGCTTGCAGCGGCACAGGCCGTGCTGGGTGAAACGGACCGAGATCGGTAGGACACAGGCTAGACGGACGCCTGGAGTGAACGTACACTTCACACGCCGAAGCGTGAGAGGTGCGATTCGTTGTCAACCGTTCGCGACCGACTTGAAGAACGGGAAGACCAATGGCTCGTGCCATCGGCAGCACACGCGCGTGATGCGCCACGACGACGCGCGGAATCGCCGTCCGACTTGCGCACCGAATTCCAGCGCGATCGAGATCGTATTCTGCATTGCAAGGCATTCCGACGGCTGAAGTACAAGACCCAGGTCTTTCTGTCGCCCGCGGGAGATCACTATCGCACTCGCTTGACACACACGCTGGAAGTCACCCAGATTGCGCGCACAATCGCGCGCGCGCTGGACCTGAATGAGGACCTTACCGAAGCGATTGGACTTGGCCACGATCTCGGCCACACCCCGTTCGGTCACGCCGGCGAGCGGGCACTAGCGCGTGCGTTTCCCGGTTTTCGGCACAATGAACAGAGCCTGCGTGTAGTCGATCTGTTGGAACGCGACGGCCGTGGACTCAATTTAACCGAACAGACGCGCAACGGCATTCTGTGTCACTCAAAGCCCCTTGGACATATCACCGGCGAGGCAGCCGGTCACCCAACCACCTTTGAGGGCCAGATCGTCAAATTGGCGGATGGGATCGCCTACATCAATCACGACCTGGACGATGCACTACGCGGCGGAATGTTGACGGCAACGGACGTTCCGG
>CAZAHQ010000757.1:0-1897 GCA_964484415.1 uncultured Acidobacteriota bacterium
ATGCAGGAAGACACCATCGCGATGGCGTTCTCGATCATGAGCGCGCGACAGAAACAGAAATTCAAGGAGAACTTCGAGATCGATCTGGCCTATTCGGTTCCGGGGCTCGGTCGCTTCCGCGTGAACTGCTTCCAACAGCGTGGTGCGGTCGGAATGGTCCTGCGCGTCATTCCGGTGAAGATCGCCACCGTCAGGGAGTTGAGTTTGCCGCCTGTCTTGGAGCAGATCGCCTCCGAGCCGCGCGGCCTGGTCTTGGTGACCGGTTCTACCGGTTCGGGTAAGTCCACGTCACTGGCCGCGATGATCGACTACATCAACAGCACGCGCTGTGAACACATCGTCACGATCGAGGATCCGATCGAGTACCTGCATCGGGACAAGAAGTCGTTGATCAATCAGCGCGAGGTGGAAGTCGATACCAAGAACTTCGCGGAAGCGCTGCGGTCGGCGCTGCGACAGGATCCTGACGTGATCCTGGTCGGAGAAATGCGCGACTACGAAACGATCGAGACGGCGCTTCTCGCCGCCGAAACAGGTCACTTGGTGCTGTCCACGTTGCACACACTCGACGCGACCGAGACCATCAATCGCATCATCTCCGTGTTCCCGCCTCACCAACAAAAACAGATCCGGCTACAGTTGGCGGCGGTACTCAAAGCGATCGTCTCGATGCGCCTGATCGCTCGCGCCGACGGCAATGGTCGAGTACCGGCGACCGAGGTCTTGCGCGCCACCCCCTACATCCAAGAGTGTGTCGAGAACAAAGACAAGACCAAGATGATCCGGGACGCGATTGCATCGGGTACTTCGCAGTACGGGATGCAGACCTTCGATCAGTCGCTCTATCAACACTGGAAGAGCGGCGTGATCACGACGGACGAAGCGCTGGCCCGAGCCACCAATCGCGACGAACTTCGACTGCGAATGGAGGGTATCGAGTCAACCGCCGCGGCTGCTGCCGGAGAGATGGAAGAGGCCATGGCCGGAGCCGGGGCGCGAAGCGGTAGTGAAGGCGACGGACCGATCAAGCCGGCGCGTTCCCTCGATCCGTTCGATTTGGGGCCGACACGCCGGCGCTAGTCCCGGCTCTTTCCAAAACCGCAACTCATCCGCGAAGAAGTCGGCGCGGATCGCGCCGCCTGACGTAGCATCCGGCTCATGCCGGGCGCTCACCCAACCCCTTTCGGCACTGCGCTCGCCATGCTGGCTCGCCGTGCTCTGACCGTTCACGAGCTCCGCACGCGTCTCGCCCGTCGCGGGATCGACCCGATCGAGATCGAAGGTACGCTCGTGCGATTGCAAAGCAGCCGCCTCGTCGACGACCAGTCGCTTACATATAATCACGCGCGCGGTCGGGCCGAGCAGGGAAGAGTCGGCCCGCACCGTGTCGAGCAGGAGTTGAAAGCGCGCGGCATCGGTGACGCGTTGGCACGAGAGGCGGTTTCAGACGCCTTCGGTCCCGCGGACCTCGCCGCCGCGCTTCGGCGAGCGGTGGCGCGAGTCGGGGGCAGCGCTGGACCGACAGCCTGGGATCCAGCGGCGAGGAACCGCCTGGCGCGCCGGCTCATTCGACGTGGGTTTCCAGCCGGCCTCGTTATGAACACACTGTCCGAGCCGCTCGGATCAGAGGACGACCAGTTCACACCACTTCCCATCGAGGATGAAGACGATGCAATCCCGTGACGTAAGGCGGGCTTTCTTGGAGTTTTTCGCGACGCGCGGTCACCAGGTCGTTCCGTCGTCTCCGTTGATCCTGCCCAACGACCCGACGCTGCTGTTCGCCAACGCCGGCATGAACCAGTTCAAAGAGGTCTTTCGTGGCCGGGAACACCGCCCCTACACGCGCGCGGTGTCCTCGCAAAAGTGCCTGCGAGTCTCGGGTAAACACAACGACTTG
>CAZAHQ010000758.1:0-1885 GCA_964484415.1 uncultured Acidobacteriota bacterium
ACGGCGATCTCGCCAACGGTACGCCGCACGGTGCGGCGATCTATGCGGCGTTCGCACGGCACAACATTGCCTGCGGTGCGGCAACCGACCCAACCAATCAAACGCACGCGAGTTGTGGACCACTCCTGAGGCCCGCAATCGTGCAAGCTAGCAAGTCGGCGAGCTCGGTCCGCGTCGCGTGGACGGCGGTGCCCGGTGCGGCGCGCTATCGGCTCTATCGCAGCGACCTCGGTTGCGATCGGGGGCAGGTGATCGTCGCGACCGTCAACGCCCCGACCACTGCGTTCACGGACGACGGCGTGCCTGAGAACTTCACCACCTACTACCGCGTGCAAGCCTTCGGACCGGCCGACGGTTGCGATAGCCCGGTCTCCACCTGCGAGACACAACGCGCCCCGCTCACCGCGATCGTGGCCGAGCGCAGTCGCGGATGGGTGACGGCGGTCGGCGTTTCGACCGGAGCGTTCTCGCCGATTGCGACGGGCCTTTCTCAGCCTGCAGGGGTTTCGCTCAATCGTGCGGAAACGTTGGCGTACGTCACCGAGGAAGGAAGTGGGGAACTGTCCACGGTCAATCTCGACAACGGCGCGGTGACGCGCGTCGCGCAAGGACTCAGCGCGCCGCGCGGCTCGGCGCGTCTCAACGCCGCCGAAACGGTTGCCTACCTTGTGGAGGCTGGAAGTGGAGAGTTGTCGAGCGTGCAACTGGTCAGTGGCACCGTGACGACGATCGCCAGCGGCCTGTCGACGCCGATCGATGTAGCGATCGATGCGCTCGAGCGCACCGCGTATGTGACCGAATCGGGCCGCGGCGCGTTGGTGGCGGTCACGTTGGCGGGCGGTGCCAAGCGAGACATCGCGACCGGATTGAATGGGCCGCGCTTCGTCCACCTCGATGCTAAAGAGCAGAAAGCGATTGTCACCGAGGGGCCAGGCGGCGCCGTCGCGCTGGTCGATCTGTACACTGGCCAAATCACACGCGACTCATCGGGGCTGAGCTTCCCGCTCGGCATGGATCTGAACTGCTCGGAGACCACCGCGTTCGTCGCGGAAAACGGGAGCGGCGAGTTGTCGGCCGTGACGCTCAGCAACGGTGTTGCCACATCGGTGGCGTCGGGCCTTTCACAACCGGTTGGGGTGGCTGTGAAGCGTGACGATGCTCAAACGCGCGCCATTCCGCACGAAATACGGGCGCTGCGATTCGACAACAAAACCACGCTGAGTTGGGATTCCGAGGCACTCTATGCCGGCAGTGGTATTCGGTACGATCTGCTCGCGGGGGATCTGAGCGAAGTCGGTAACTACGGTGCGCACTCCGGCGATCGCTGCGTCAGCGATGACGGCGCGGCCACCAACGCGATTGACCAGGTGGTTCCCGCTCCCGGCACCGGTTTCTTCTATCTCGTGCGTGGTAACAACGGCTGTGGTGCCGGTCGCTATCAGACCGGCATCGGTGGCGTCGATCGCGCCGCGACGGCGTGCCGTTAGCAGAAGGGCGCGCCGTACGCGTCGGATGAACCGCCAACGCGTGGCTCGAGGCGGCTTGGGTGAGGGAACGGGAGAGCGCAACGCTCAGGCGAGCGTTGCCGTGCCCTGCACCACTCCACGCGCGTAGTGCATGTCCCGCACGATGTGATACGCCGCTTCCAGGTAGCGATCGGGAGCGAGCCATTCGCAAACGTGGACCGCGGCGCGTGCGGTCGCGAGAATCGCAGGGGCCAGCGCGGACGGCATCGCTTTCGAGAACGAATGTGTGCGCGCCATCCAACGTCGGAAATGACTGGTCTCTGCGTTGCTCGACATCCCATCGACTCGCAGAAAATCGCGAACTCGCGGATCGTCGTAGGCCGCAGCAAAAATGCAGGCCATGGCGCCCGAGTCGAGAT